>NZ_PSWD01000023.1:0-52001 GCF_002931705.1 Rathayibacter sp. AY1C5 | reverse complement strand
GAGGAGAGCGCCGACGACGACGACCCCGCGCGCCGACGCCGTGCGGGCGGGAGGGGGACGACCATCAAGCCTCGCACGCCCGCACGGCGTCGGCGCGCGGGGTCGTCGTCGTCGGCGCTCTCCTCGGGTCCGGACCGGCTCGACCGCCCTGTCGAAGGCTCCTCCGTCCGGGTCAGCGGCTGGTCCGTCCACTCTGCCGCTGCACACTCCTACGGCTCCGTGCTCCACCCGCCCCGCACGGGCGAGCCGGGTTCCTCGCTCCTCCTGCTCCGCACGGGCGAGCCGCACTCCGCCCGCCTCGCCGTCACCTCAGCGAGGCCCGACCGCCCGGCCGCGGTCGTCTCCGTCCGAGCCCAGGCGAGCGCACGGCGGCGTCGGCCGGGCGCATCGCGAGGGGCGGCCGCGACCGAGGGTCGGGCCGCCCCCTCTCGACGGCCCCGGAGTCCGCGCCTCAGACCGTGGTCACGACGCGCAGAGTGCGTAGACGCTGAGGGTCAGCGTGCCGTTGACGGCGTAGGCGGACCCGGTGACGGTCCATGTACCGGATCCGACCGGAGCGCTCGTGGAGACCTCCGACTTGTAGGGGCTGCTGCCGTCGACCTCGGTCCAGGAGAAACCGCCTCCGATGACATTCGGCGTCGCGCCGGTGCAGGTGGCGGAGAGTGTCTGCACGTTGTTCGCGTAGATTCCAGTCCTGGTCGCGGTGACTGTGGCGTATGTGGCGCCTCCGCCCGCGGGTCCGGCGGGTCCGGCCGCTCCATCCGCTCCGGGAGGCCCTGCGGGCCCGGTCTCTCCGTCCATTCCGGTGGCTCCGATCTCTCCGATCGGCCCGGGGGCTCCGTCTGCTCCGGGGAGCCCGGGGGCTCCGTCTGCTCCGGGGAGGCCGGGGGCTCCGTCTGCTCCGGGGAGGCCGGGGGCTCCGTCTGCTCCGGGGAGGCCGGCGGCTCCGTCCGCTCCCGTCGCGCCGATCTCTCCGTCCGCTCCGGCGGGACCAGGCGCCCCGTCCGCCCCGTCCGCTCCCGGAGAACCGATCGGCCCCACTGCTCCGGCAGGACCCGTAGAGCCCACCGCGCCCGTGGCGCCGGTCCTGCCGACCTGTCCCACTGCTCCGGGAACGCCCGCCGGCCCCGTCTTGCCGACCGGTCCCTGCAGGTTCCAGCTGGCCGTGGTGGCGCCCTTCGGGCACGTCGGCGAGGTCGTGCCGACCTTGAAGAGGAGGCCCTGCTGCAGGCATCCGTAGTAGGCGGGCGACGTCGTCGTCGCAGCGGATGCCGCGGCGCTCCCGCCGGCGACGACCGCCAAGGCGACGGCGACGGCGATTCCGGCGTTCTTCAGTCCACGCCGGCGGGACTTCTTCGAGGATTCGATCATGAACGAAAGGTAGGTCTCAGGCCGTGTCCGAGGGTGGACATGTCCGCAACAGGACACCGGTCCGCTGCTGAGGCGGACGACCTCCTGCTCCTGCCTGGTGCGGCTGACGTCCCGCCACTCGAGGCCCAGACGCACCGTCAGCGGTCGGCACGGCACGGCACGGGCGGCCTCACCGGAGGCGGCTCCTGGTCCGCGGCGCCGGCTACCACAGCGCCGCCCGCCCGTGCACGGGGTGGCCCCGGAGGCGCGGCTCGCCTGGGATGGAGGGGAGCGGCCCGATCCGGGTGCCGCGGACGGAGGAGCCATGCCCGACCAGTACACGTTCACGAACCCCGCCACCCAGTACCCGGACGTGACTCCGCCGGTCCAGCAGCAGCCCGAGCCCGGGCTGCAGTCGCGGATGACCCCGGTGCCGGACCTCGGCGAGGAGAGCTACCGCGGCACCGGCAGGCTCGCGGGCCGCCGCGCGCTCATCACGGGAGCCGACTCCGGGATCGGCGCAGCCGTGGCCATCGCCTTCGCCCGCGAGGGGGCCGACGTCGCCCTCGCCTACCTCCCGAGCGAGGAGGAGGACGCGCAGCACGTGATCGGGCTGATCCGCGCGGAGGGGCGCACCGCCGTGCCGATCCCCGGCGATCTCACGAGTGCCGAGTACTGCACGCGGCTCGTGGCGGAGGCGGTCGAGGGCCTCGGCGGGCTCGACGCGGTGGTCAACGTGGCCGGGAAGCAGATCTGGAAGGAGGACCTGCTCGACATCACCGACGAGCAGTTCGAGGCGACCTTCGCGGTCAACGTCTTCGCTCCGTTCCGGATCATCCGCGCGGCCCTCCCGCACCTGCCCGCGGGCGCCACCATCATCAACACGGCGTCGGCGGAGGCGCACAAGCCCGCCCCCGACCGCCTCGATTACGCGATGACGAAGGGCGCGATCAACAACCTCTCGAAGGGCCTCGCGCAGCAGCTCGCCGCGAAGGGCATCCGCGTGAACGTCGTGGCGCCCGGCCCGACGTGGACCGCCCTGCAGGTGAGCGGCGGCGTCGACCCCGAGAGCCTGCCCGACTTCGGCTCCAGCGAGTCGCCGATGGGCCGTGCCGCGCAGCCCGCCGAGCAGGCCCCGGCCTACGTGTTCCTGGCGTCCGCCGAGTCGAGCTTCGTCGCCGGCGAGACCCTCAACGTGAACGGCGGCATGGTCTCGCCCTGACCCGCCGCGCCGCCGCCGCTCGCTGCTGGGCCGCCGAGACGCCTTGGTCCTGCTCGAGACACGGGCTCGCGTCAACCCTCTCCCGAGCGGCGGGGGGCGCGAGGTGCCATGGAGGGACCACTACGAAGGAGCACCATGAGCACCACGACCGTCCTCCCCATCGAGACCTACTCCGACGAGCAGGGCTGGCACAACCGCATCGCCCACGCCCGGGTCCCGCTGAGCCACCACGAGTCGCGTCAGGAGGCGGAGGAGGTCGGCGAGGAGATCGCCGAGCAGCGCGGCGGGGAGCACGTCGTCCTCGGCTGACGGCCGGCGCGGGGCGCGGCATGCCGTGCCCGGCCGGGGACGCGTCCGGCCCGCAGGCGCCCGCTCCGCAGACGCCCCGTCCCGCGGGTGTAGCGCCCTCGACCCCGCCTGGTCAACCTTCTCGACCTCCCGGCCCCCTCCTCTCTAGCGTGGCCCGTCGTGCTCGCTCCCGAGCGCGCGACGAGAGGACGATATGGCCACCACGAGCGACGCCCCCGCGACCGGAGAGGCCGGCGGCACCTCCCTGCGCCGCCGCATCACCGGCCCGCTGCTCTACTTCTTCATCCTCGGCGACGTCCTCGGCGCGGGCATCTACGCCCTCATGGGCACGCTCTCGGCGGAGGTCGGCGGTGCCGTCTGGATGCCCCTCCTGCTCGCGCTCGGCCTCGCGCTGCTGACCGCCGGCTCCTACGCCGAGCTGGTGACGAAGTACCCGAAGGCGGGAGGCGCGGCGGTGTTCGCGCAGCGGGCGTTCAAGCGCCCGATCGTCTCGTTCCTGGTCGGCTTCGCCATGCTCGCGGCCGGAGTGACCAGCGCGGCCGGTCTGTCGCTCGCGTTCGCCGGCGACTACCTCGGCACCTTCCTCGACGTGCCGACCGTGCCGACGGCCATCGTCTTCCTGATCCTCGTCGCGTGCCTCAACGCGCGGGGCGTCGCGGAGTCGCTGCTCAGCAACACGGTGATGACCGTGATCGAGGTCGGCGGCCTGCTGATCGTGATCGGATGCGTCGCGCTGCTGGTGGCGGGCGGAGGCGGCGACCTCGCCCGCACGGTCGAGCTCAGCTCCGAGCAGGCGCCGGCGCTGGCGGTGCTCGGCGCGGCGATCATCGCGTACTACTCCTTCGTCGGCTTCGAGACCTCGGCCAACATCGCCGAGGAGATCCGCGACCCCAGCCGCGTCTACCCGCGCGCGCTGTTCGGCTCGCTGCTGACGGCCGGCGCGGTGTACGTCCTGGTCGGCCTCGCGAGCTCGATCGCGCTGCCCGCCGACGAGCTGTCCGGATCCTCCGCCCCGCTGCTCGACGTCGTGACGGCGAGCGGAGCCGGGGTGCCGGCATGGCTGTTCAGCCTGATCGCGCTCGTCGCGGTCGCCAACGGAGCGCTGCTGACCATGATCATGGCGAGCCGCGTCACCTACGGCATGGCGAAGGACGGCCTCCTCCCGGACGTGCTCGGCCTCGTGCTGCCGAAGCGCCGGACGCCGTGGGTGGCCATCGCGGTGACCACGCTGGCGGCGTGCCTCCTGACTCTGGTCGGCGATCTGGCGACCCTCGCCGAGACCGTGGTGCTGCTCCTCCTGCTGGTGTTCATCAGCACGAACGTCTCGGTGCTCGTGCTGCGGCGCGACAAGGTCGAGCACGACCACTTCCGCGTGTGGACGGCGATCCCCGTGCTCGGCGTCGCCTCGTGCGTGCTGCTCCTCAGCCAGCAGGACCCGATCGTCTGGCTCTACGCGGGGATCCTCCTCGTGGTCGGAGTCCTCGTGCACCTGGCGACCCGTCGTTCGTCCCGCCGCACCGCCTGATCCGCTGACGGTCCCGGCGGGGCCGCCGCTCCGCCGGACCGTCCCTCCCGACCGCCGCGCTCTCCCCGCGACCGGTCAAGCCCCTGGGCGGACGGCCGTCCGAGGCGTGGGATGGAGGGAACGGAAGGAGCACGAATGACCGACACACCCTCCCGCGAGGAGCTGCCGCTCCCCGACTGGAACGACATCCCGCTCGGCACGCTCGCGGAGCGCATCCGCCCGCTCGACGAGGCCGGCCTCGGCGTGCTGCTCGCCTACGAGGAGGCGCACGGGCACCGCCTGCCGGTGACGACGATCCTGCACTCGCGTCTCGAGCAGCTGCGCGGGGGAGCGGAGCCGGCAGGCAGCGTGCCGGAGTCGCTGCCCGAGGTGTCCCGCTCGTCGTCCGGATCGCCGGTCTCGCCGGCGACGTCCGGTCCGGCGATCAATCCGCCCTCGCACGGAGTGCCGACGAACCCGGCTCAGCCGCGCTGAGGGCGGCGGGCGGAGCCGCGGTCGCGGCGGCTCCGCCCCCGCCGCGCGCTGCCCAGGGCCTGCCCAGCGCGCACGGGCAGACTGTCCGGAGCCGATGACGGCGACCGGACGAGGGAGCAGTACCCGGAACGCGACAAGACTGACTCGTAGGAGCTGTCATGTCCTGGATCGTCCTCATCCTCTCCGGTGTCCTCGAGGCCGTGTGGGCCACCGCCCTCGGCAAGTCGGAGGGATTCACCCGGCTCGGCCCGTCGGTCGTCTTCGGCGTCGGCGTCGTCGCGAGCATGGCCGGCCTCGCCTACGCGATGCGCGAGCTGCCCACCGGCACCGCGTACGCGGTCTGGGTCGGGATCGGCGCTTCGCTGACCGTGCTCTACGGCATGTTCTTCGGCGGCGAGGGCTTCTCGCTCGTGCGCACGCTGCTGGTCCTCGGGATCGTCGGCTGCGTCGTCGGCCTGAAGCTCGTGCACTGAACCGAGGCCCCCGTCCTCTCCTCCGCGAGAGCCGCTCCCGTACGCGACACGCCGACGGAGGCGCACCGGACTGGCATCTCGCCGAGGGTCCGAGGCCGGTGGTTGCAGGACGCCGCGCGTTCCACCTAGGCTCGGCGCATCAGGGGAGAACGATCGTTCTACGGTTCTCCCCGCCCCCCCAAGGAGGACTCATGCCCACTCGTACCGCACGCACCGCCTGGAACGGCTCGCTCGAGACCGGCGAGGGCCAGGTCGAGCTCTCGAGCTCGAAGATCGGCACCTACGACGTCTCGTTCCCCAAGCGCGCCGCCGACGACGCCAACGGCTCGACCAGCCCCGAGGAGCTCCTCGCGGCCGCCCACTCCGCCTGCTACGCGATGCAGTTCTCGGCCGTCCTCGGCCAGGCCGGCGGCACCGTCGAGGCGCTCGACGTCCGCGCCGACGTCTCGCTCGGCCCGGACTCGGCCGGCGGATTCAAGCTCACCGGCATCAAGCTCATCGTGAGCGGCGAGGTCTCCGGCATCGACGAGGCCGCCTTCCTCAAGGCCGCCGACGAGGCCAAGGAGACCTGTCCCGTCAGCAAGGCGCTCACCGGAGTCGACATCACGCTCGACGCCACCTTCGAGGGCTGAGCCCCTCCGCACGTCACAAGCACCCCGTCGCGCATCGCGGCGGGGTGCTCGTGCGTCCGGCGCGGCCGCGGAGCGGCGTATCGAGACCCCCGCCCCCACCGGCCGCCCGGCGCCCCCTGTCGTCAGACCGCCGCCGGCGCGTAGCGGAAGCCGGCGCCGAGGTGCTCCTCCGGCAGCCGGTCGCCGCGGCCGTGCAGCTTCTGGCGGAGGCTCCCCTCGACGTACTCCTCCGGGTACGCACCGCGGCGGCGCAGCTCCGGCACGATGAACTCCACCACGTCCTCGAAGGTGCCGGGCGTGATCGCGTAGGCGAGGTTGAACCCGTCCACGTCGGTCTCCTCGACCCACTCCTGGAGGTGGTCGGCGACCTCCGCGGGCGAGCCGACGACGAACGGGCCGAGCCCGCCGATAACGCTGAGCTTGGCGATGTCGCGGACCTTCCACTCCGAGCCGTCCTCGTTCGCCTCCTGGAAGTTGGCGACGGCCGACTGGATCGCGTTGCTCTTCACGTTGCCGATCGGCTCGTCGAGGTCGTACTGCGACAGGTCGATGCCCATCCAGCCCGACATGAAGACCAGCGCCCCCTCCTCGCTCCCGTAGGAGAGGTAGTCGCGGTGCTTCTCGTGCGCGGCCTCGCTGGTCTCGGCGGTGATGATCGTCAGCAGCGTGTAGATCTTCGCGGAGTAGCGGTCGCGGCCGGCCGCCTCGAGGGCGTCGCGGATGCGCGAGACGGTCGCCTTCAGGCCGGCCTTCGTCGAGGACGCGACGAAGATCGCCTCCGCGTTGCCCGCCGCGAAGCGGATGCCGCGCGGCGACGCTCCCGCCTGGTAGATGACGGGGGTCCGCTGCACCGACGGCTCCGAGAGGTGGATGCCGGGGACGGTGAAGTTCTTGCCGCGGTGCCCGATCTCGTGCACCTTCGCCGGGTCGGTGAAGACGCCCGACTCGCGGTCGCGGACGACCGCGTCGTCCTCCCACGACCCCTCCCACAGCTTGTAGAGCACCTCGAGGTACTCGTCGGCGACGTCGTAGCGGTCGTCGTGCTCGAGCTGGTCCTCGTGGCCCATGTTGCGGGCGGCGCTGGGGAGGTAGCCGGTGACGACGTTCCAGCCCACGCGGCCCTTCGTCAGGTGGTCGAGCGTCGACATGCGCCGCGCGAACGGGTACGGATGCTCGTAGGCGGTGCCCGCGGTGATGCCGAAGCCGAGGTGCTCGGTCGCGGCGGCCATCGCCGAGACGAGGAGGATCGGGTCGTTGACGGGGACCTGCGCGCCGTGGCGGATCGCCGCCTCGTTCGAGCCGCCGTAGACGTCGTAGGTGCCGAGCACGTCGGCGATGAAGATGCCGTCGAACGTGCCGCGCTCGAGCAGCTTCGCCAGGTCGGTCCAGTACGAGAGGTCCTTGTAGCGCCAGGACTGGTCCTGGGGGTGGCGCCACATGCCCGAGGACTGATGGGCGACGCAGTTCATGTCGAAGGCGTTGAAGCGGATCTGGCGGGTCATGGAGTCGATAGTGCCCAGAAGAGCAGCGAACGGGTACCGAGCGCGACGCACGGCGTCACAATGCGACGCCCGTCGAGGCGCCCGGCAGGTCTGGGTGGTCGGCGACGTCCTCGACGAGCCGGCCGACCTCGAGGACCGCATCGGCAGCGCGACGATCGAGAGTCGGAACGGGTGATGCGCCGGGGCGCACCGCCCCCGTCCGCCGACCGGGCGGCTCCTCCTCCTACGCCAGCTCGCGCCCCAGGAAGCGCACGTGCTCGCCGATCTGGAACGCCTCGCCGCCCTCGTGGCCGTTGAAGGGGTAGACGCGGATCTCGCGGGGTCCGGCATAGCGGTTGTAGGAGGCGTAGACGGTGGACGGCGGGCAGATGTCGTCGCGGAGCGCGACTGAGAACAGCGCGGGGGACTGCGCGTAGGGGGCGAAGGAGGTGCCGTCGAAGTACGAGAGGGTGTCGAACACGCGCGCCTCGGCGCCGCGGTGGGTGTGCAGGTACTGCACGATCTCGCCGTACGGCATCGTGTCGACCAGCCGGACGGCGTGCGGGATGTGGGAGAGGAACGGCACGTCGACGATCGCGGCGCGCGCCGACTCCGACTCGCCGAGCAGGCCCAGGATCCCGGTGACGGCGAGAGCGATCTCGCCTCCCTGGCTGCCGCCCGAGACGGCCACGCGGGAGGCGTCGACCGCGGGGTGCGCGCGCAGCACGTCGAGCGCTCGGACGGCGTCGGTGAAGACGCGGCGGTAGAAGTGCTCCGCGGGCGACTCGATGCCCTGCGTCATGAAGCCGGAGACGTGCGGCCCGCTGCCCACCGGGTCGGGCGTCGCTCCGGAGCGGTGCCCGGACCCCTGGCCGCGGGTGTCCATGACCAGGTGCGCGTAGCCGGCGGCCGACATCGCGGTCCACTCCGCGAGCTGCCCGCGGCCGCCTCCGTAGCCGATGAAGGTCACGAGCCCGGGGAGGGGGCCCTCGACGCCGCGGGGGAGGATCAGCCACGCGCGGATCGGGTGGCCGCCGAAGCCGGAGTAGGTGACGTCGAAGGTGTCGAGCAGTCCGAAGCCGGCGTCGACCCGCTCGAGGCGCGGCTCGGTCGCGACGGCCCTCGCCTCGGCGATCGTGTCGCGCCAGAACTCGGCGAACCCGGCGGGCTCGGCGATCTCGGGGGCGTACTGCTCGAGGAGGTCGAGCGGGAGGTCGTACTGCGGCATCACGGACTCCTTCTCGGGCAGCGGCGCCCGAGGACCGAGGCTACTGGAGGCACGGGCCCACCTGGGTGCGGCGTGGGAGAACGCCGCAGAGCGGAATGCCGGGGCATCCTCCGCGTTCTCCTCAGCATGACGACGTACGGAATCATCGGAGCAGGCAACATCGGCAGCCAGGTCGCACGGGCGGTCATCGCCCTCGGGGACGAGGTGGTCATCGCGAACTCGCGCGGCCCCGAGACCCTCGCCGACCTCATCGCGGAGCTCGGCCCGAAGGCCCGCGCCGCCACGGCTCAGGAGGCGGCCGAGGCCGCCGAGATCGCCGTGGTGACGGTGCCGTTGAAGAACCTCGAGGAGGTGCCGGTCGCCCCGCTCGCCGGCAAGATCGTCCTCGACACGAACAACTACTACTTCGAGCGCGACGGCCGCATCGAGGCGCTCGACAAGGGCGAGACCACGACCAGCGAGATGCTCCAGCAGCACCTCCCGGAGTCGAAGGTCGTCAAGGCGTTCAACCACATCATGGCCGCCGACATCACCACCGACGGCACCCCGGTCGGCACGCCCGACCGCCGTGCCCTCGCGACGTCGAGCGACTACCCCGAGGCGATCCACTTCGTGACCGACCTCTACGACCGGATCGGCTTCGACACCGTCGCGATCACGCCGCTGAGCGAGTCGTGGCGCGTCGAGCGCGACCGCCCCGCCTACGTGGTGCGGCAGAACCGCGAGGAGCTCGAGGCCAACCTCGCGAAGGCTCCCCGCACGGTCTGATCCAGCCACTCGGAGGGGAGCGGAGCTGCGGCGCCGCTCCCCTTCTGCATGTCCGGACGGCGTCGGAGGCGCGCCCGGGACGGCTCCCTCGGCGCTCGCCGCCGCCGGGCCTGCGATAGTCGAGAGGACCAGCCACGCACCAGAGAGCCCCGATCGGGCTCCGAGAGGAGAGGCCTGCCATGCCCTCGACACCCCGTTCCGTCCCCTCCCGCTCCGGGCTCTCGCGCCGCAGCGTCGTGATCGGCGGTCTCGCGGTGCTCCCGCTGCTCAGCGCCTGCACGCCCGACTCCTCCGCTCCGGACGACGCTCAGCAGGAGGCGCCCCGCACCCGCACCGCGGCTCCGAGCGGGCCGGTGGCGCTCGCCCCGGACGCGCTCGCCGCGAGTGCGGCCCTGTTCGCCTCGGCTCCGCTGGTCGTCCTGGTCGAGGACGTCGCCGAGTCGCGCCTGCGCGCCGCCCAGGTGAGCATCGCCTGGGGCGTGCCGCTGCTGGTCGGCTCGGCGGGATCCGGAGCGACGGCCGCCCCGACCGCGGACGCCGCGGCCGCGGGATCCACGGCTTCCGAGACGCCGTCCGATCCGGGGGGCCCGTCCGACTCCGCGACCGGATCCGCCACCCCGTCCGCCACACCGTCCTCCACCGCTCCGACCTCCGACGCCCTCGCCGCCGAGTTCGCCCGCCTCGGCGTGACCCGCGTGCTCGCGATCGGCGACGTCACCGCGCCCGAGGGCGTCGACGTCGTCGCCTCCGCCTCCGACGCGGCCGCCCTCAGCACCGCGTCCGGCGTGACCGTGACCGACCTGGCGCTCGCCGACCTCGCCGCCGCGGCGCCGTCCACCGCCTCCGACGCTCCCTTCGGCGCTCTCCCGGCCCGGGCCGACGCCCTGACCGGCCTGCACGCTCTCGCCCGCGCGCAGGACGCCGACGTCGCCGCACTGGCGACCGCCCGCGCGGCCGACGTGCCCGTCACCGTGGTCGACGGCGACGACCTGCTCGCCTCGGGCGGAGCCGTGACCGCGATCGCCGAGGCCGACGCCTCCTGCACGCTGCTGCTCGGCCCCGTGCTCGCCGCCCAGCCCGAGCCCGAGTGGGCCGTGCGCGCGGCCGCGAGCGGCTGGCAGCTGCCGGGCGGCGGCCAGCGGATGTTCGGCGGGCACCTCTTCGTCGCGATCTACGGCACTCCGGGCGCTCCCGTCCTCGGCGTGCTGGGGGAGCAGGGCCTCGAGCCCACGATCGCGCGGGCGGAGGCGGTGGCCGAGCCGTACCGGGCGCTCACCGACAAGCAGGTCGTGCCGAGCCTCGAGATCATCACCACGGTCGCGGCGGGCGACCCCGGCAAGGACGGCGACTACTCCAACGAGCTCGACGCCGCCGACATCCGCCCCTACATCGACGCGGCGCAGGCGGCGGGGATGTACGTGGTGCTCGACCTGCAGTCGGGGCTGACCGACTTCCTCACCCAGGCGAAGCAGTACGCGGACCTCCTGTCGCTGCCCAACGTCGGCCTCGCGCTCGACCCGGAGTGGCGCCTGCTGCCCGGCCAGAAGCCGCTGCAGCAGATCGGGCGCGTCTCGGCCGCCGAGGTCGACAGCGTGTCGGAGTGGCTGGCCGACCTGGTGCAGAGCGAGGGGCTGCCGCCGAAGATGTTCGTGCTGCACCAGTTCCGGCTGTCGATGCTGCAGGACCGCGACAGCATCCGCCGCGACCGGCCCGAGCTGGAGTTCCTCATCCACGTCGACGGCCAGGGCTCCCAGCCCGACAAGCAGGCGACCTGGGACGCGCTGCACGAGGGCGCCCCCGAGGGCATCGGCTGGGGCTGGAAGAACTTCTACGACGAGGACGCGCCCATGCTCACCCCCGCCGAGACCATGGCCGAGGTGCGCCCCCTCCCCGACCTCGTCACCTACCAGTAGGCGGATCCCGGGGAGGGGCGTCAGCGGCGCAGGAGCTCGCCGGAGACGACGCCCGCCTCGACCTCCTCGAGGGCGCGGCCGCGGGTCTCGGGCACGCGCTTCCAGATGAAGACGAGCGCGAGCAGGCCGACGGCGCCGAACAGGAAGAACGTTCCGGTGATGCCGACGCCGGAGACGAGGGTGGGGAAGAACAGGCCGAGCACCGCGTTCGTGATCCAGTGGCAGAAGATCGCGATGCCGACGCCGACGCCGCGGATCCGCAGCGGGAAGATCTCGGACAGCATCACCCAGGTGACGATGTTGAGGAACGTCTGCATGCTCCCCACGAACGCGACGACCAGCACCAGGATCACGTACGGCCGCGCCGGGTTCCCCACGGGGAGCGCGACGGAGGCGATGCCGATCAGGAAGTGCATCGCGGTGGTCAGGGAGTAGCCGAGCAGGAGGGTCGTGCGGCGGTTCATCGTCTGCATGAGCCGCAGCCCGATCAGGCCGCCGATCACGGCGATCGCCCCGGGCGCGATGTTGGCGACGAGCGCGCCGTCGTGGTCGAAGCCCGCCTCCTTCAGCACCGACTGGCCGTAGTACATGATCGAGTTGATGCCGGTGAGCTGCTGGGCGACTCCGATCCCGATGCCGACCAGCAGGATGCGCACCGCCCAGCGCTCGCGCAGCGCCTGCAGCAGGGGGATCCTCGGGCCGTCCTTCGCGCCGATCGAGCGGGCGATGGTCTCCGCCTCCGCATGGGCCCGGTCGGGCGTCCGGATGGTGGTGAGCACGTCGAGCGCCTCGTCGCGGCGGCCGTGCGCGATCAGCCAGCGCGGCGACTCCGGGACCCGGGTCATGCCGAGCAGGAGCGCGGCGGCGGGGAGCGCGGCGACGGCGAGCATGATCCGCCAGACGCCGGGCAGCTCGCCCCAGACGGTGCCGATGACGGCGTTGGCCACGAAGGCGGCGAGCTGGCCGATCACGATCATCAGCTCGTTGCGGCCGGCGAGCGAGCCGCGGATCTCGGAGGGGGAGATCTCGGAGAGGTAGATCGGCACGACCACCGAGGCGCCGCCGACGGCCAGTCCGAGGACCGCCCGCCCGAGGACCATCACGCCGAAGCCCGGCGCCACCACGCAGACGAGGGCGCCGACGAGGAAGAGCACGGCGAGCAGGCGGATCGTGGTCCGCCTCCCGAGGGCGTCGGCGAGGCGTCCGCCCGAGATCGCGCCGATCGCGGCGGCGAAGAGGAGCGAGCTGGTGACGACCCCCTCTGTCAGCGCGGTGAGGCCCAGCTCGGCCGACATCGGCTCCAGGGCGCCGTTGATGACGCCGGTGTCGTAGCCGAAGAGGAGGCCGCCGAGGGTCGCGATGAGCGCGATGAGGCCGAGACGCCGAGTCGGCGCCTCCAGGGAGGTGGTGGTCATCCGCTCACTCTGACGCATGGCCGCGCGGTGAGCGAACCCTGGACCGTCGGGGGAACCCGGTGTAGCGGGTCCCCTCGACGGCCCGGGGCCCCTCGGCGGCAGGGAGGGGGGAGGGAGCGTGCGGAGGGGGTGCTCAGGAGGAGACGCGCGCGCCCTCGCGCAGGCCCTCCTCCTTGGCCTGCTGCACCAGGGCGGCGATGCGGCGGCGCGAGCGCGAGCGCCCGGCGAGCAGCGCCGCGAGGATGAGGGCGACCCCGAGGATCACGAGCAGCTGCGGGACCGGCACGGCGGCGACCGTGATCGACTCCGTCACGGGAGCGGTGGCGACCGGCTCCTGATCGGCGGCGGCGACGGTCGGTGCGATGGTCAGGTCGGCGCCGACCCCGAAGAGGGGCCAGATGCCGTCGAGCTGCACCGAGACGCTGCGCCGGTCGCCGGGCAGCAGCTCCTGCTGGGGCGCGTCGGCCGCGACGACGGGGGCGGTGGCGCCCTGGGCGCTCGCCGTGCCGTCGAGCAGCAGGCGCACGTTGCCAGTGTTCACCACGTCGGCGACGAGCGAGAGGGAGCCGGGCTGGAACGGGTTCCAGGAGAGGCGGTAGTCGCTGGCCAGGTCCTCGACGGAGAAGGAGGGGGTCACCTCGCCGGTCACGCGGGTCATCACGCGGAAGCCGATGCGGCTCTCCACTCCGACGTTCGCGCCTCCCGCCTCGGTGCCCTGCGAGAGCACGGAGGCGGCGATGCCGGCGGCGTGGTCGCCGGGGGTGGCGTTGTCGGGGACCGTCACGGTGAACGGCACCACGCCGCTGCTGCCCGGATCGACGGTCACGGTCTCGGGGGCGGAGATCCACAGCCCGGCGTCGACCGACTCCTGGTCCGAGTTGAGCATGTTGAAGCGGCCGGTGTCGGTGAAGTAGCCGTCGGCGCTGGTGATGCTGAAGGTCACGGGCTGGTCGCTGAGGTTCCGCACGACCGCCTCGTCCGAGGCGCTCGCGCCGGGGGCGAGCTCGAGCTCGACCCACGCGCGCTTGTCGGGGACGCCGTCGGTGGAGGGGCTGACCGCCCAGGTGATCGCTCCGTCGGCCGCGACGGCCGCCGGAGCGACCCCCGCGCCGAGGAGGGCGACGATCAGCGCGAGCAGCGCGGGGAGGAGCGGGCGGCGGGGAGCGGCGGAGCGGCGCGGAGCAGTCATCAGAACCTCATGGTCGCACGGGGGAAGCACGACGCGGCCGGGCGGGCGGGCCCGGCCGCGTCGGCCGTGGTGGGATCGCGGCCGAGGGAGTGCGTCCCCCGGCCGCGACGGGTCACTCGAAGAGCGACAGGGTGATGGTGGACGAGTACGCGCCGGCGTCCACGTTCACGGGGGTGCGGAGGAAGAGGTCGGCGTCGGCGCTCCAGGAGCCCTCGGGGTTGACCTGCTGGGAGTTGCTGGCGACGATCGCGAGCAGCTCCTTGCCCTTCAGGCCGACGCCGTTGGCGCCGCCGTCGATGGCGGTGCCGACCTCATCGCCCGCGGCGACCTCGCCGAGGTCTCCACCGTCGACCAGGTCCGGGGTCCAGCCGAGGTTCTCGGCGCCGATGGTCGAGCCGTCGGCCGACGTGAAGTCGCTCGCCGTGCCGATGACGTACCACGCGGAGTCGGGGGAGACGTCCGCGGCGTCACGGGTGTCGGTGACCGTGACGGTGGGCAGGGTGCCGGTGAACTGGCGGCGGACGTTGTCCGAGCCGGTCTCGGTCAGCGTCGTCGAGTCCGCGGCGACGGTCATCGAGAGGGCGCCGGTCCCGGGGAGGTCGGCGATCTCGACGTTGATGTCGACGTCGTCGTTGCCGTAGTTGACCTCGGCGGCGAACGCCGTTCCGGCGACTCCGAGCAGGAGGACGCCTCCGGCCAGTCCAGCGGCTCCGCGGATCAGAAGGGATCGGGTGTTCATGTCGGGTGTTCTCCGTTCTCCGGCCGGCGTCGTCGCCGGCTCGATCTCAATGGGTGTGGGTCGTGCCCGCGGATCAGCTGCAGCTGGCCGCGGAGTAGGGGGCGGTCGCGGAGGCCGTGGCCGGCTTCCCGCTGATGAACGCGGTCGCCGTGGCGGTCGCGGATCCGTCGGTCACGCTCGTCGCCCGGGTGGTGAAGGCGGCCGAGACGGTGGCGCCGGGAGCGACGTCGGCGAAGCTCTTGGAGCCCCACGTCGTGCCGATCACGATCTTCGCGGCGAAGGCGTTCGGGTTCGTGGCGGTCGCGGTGACGACGATCTTCCCGGCGGCGCAGCGCGTCGTGGAGGTCGTGGTCACGGCGATCGCGGGTGCCGAGTCGGTCACGGGACCGACGGAGGCGGAGGCCGTCGCCGGCGTCCACTGCGGCTTCGCGGCGGTCACGGCCACCGAGATCGTCGCTCCGCGGTCGGCGGCGGTGAGCGTGTAGCTCGACGCCGTCGCCCCGCTGATCGCGGTCCCACCGCGCTTCCACTGGAAGCCGGTCGCCGTCCACGGGGAGGAGGCGGAGGCGGTCAGCGTGCTGCCCACCGTCGCCTTCCCCGTGATCGAGGCTGCGAGCGGCGCGGTGTCGACGATCGTCTGCGCGGCGACGCTGGTGAGGGTCGGGACGACCTTCTGCATGAGCCCGGTCGTCTTGTCGAAGGTCACCCGGTCGATCGTCGTCTCGCGGTGCTGGCCGTCTCCGCCGGGGATGGCGAAGCGGTGGTAGGCGATGTACCAGTCGTCCGTGCCGGGCACGTTGACGATCGAGTTGTGGCCCGTGGCGAGGATGCCCTGCGAGGTGTCCTTCTCGAGGACCACGCCGCGGTAGGTCCACGGTCCGTCGACGCTCGTCGAGGTGGCGTAGCCGACCTTGTAGTTCTCCGAGCCGGTGTCGTCGATCGAGTAGGTGAGGTGGTACAGACCGTCGCGGTAGTTCAGGAACGCACCCTCGCGGAAGTCGGTCAGACCGCTGATCTTCTTGATCGTGCCGGTCTTGATCGAGAGCATGTCGTCGGACAGCTCCCCGTAGAGCGGGTCGCCGTTGCCCCAGAAGAGGTAGCTCTTGCCGGTCTTCGGGTCGGTGAACGCGGCGGGGTCGATCGCCTGGCCGGACCGCACGGACTCGCCGTTGGTGATCATCGCGGTCGGCTGCGCCGTGAACGGGCCCATCGGGCTGTCCGAGACGGCGACTCCGATCGTCTTGCGGTTCAGCGAGGAGTTCTCGCCGGAGAAGTAGAAGTAGTACTTCCCGTTCTTCTCGATGATCGTCGGCGCCCAGGCGTTGCCGGTCGCCCACGGCACGTTGCCGTTCGCGCCGTCGAGCGTCAGGAAGGGCTGCTCCGAGCGGGTCCAGTCGATGAGGTTCTTCGAGGACCAGGCGTAGAAGGTCTTGCCGCCCCAGCCGGCGAAGCCGTCCGAGGTCGCGTACAGGTAGTAGGTGTCGCCGAAGACCGCGATGTTCGGGTCGGCGTTCAGGCCTGCGAGGACCGGGGACTTCATGACGACGGCCTTCAGGGTCCAGGTGGTCGCGGTGCCGCCGGCGGCGGGCGTGAGCACGACCGTCTGCGGGGTGGAGAGGTCGCGGACGGTGCCGGAGGCGGGGCTCGCCGTGACGCCGGCCGCGGTGGAGAAGGTCGGGGTGAGCTTCGTCAGGTCGGTCCCCGGCTTCACCGGGAAGGTGACCGTCCTGCTCGCCGAGTCGACGATCGGGGCCGTCTTCAGGACGTCGCCGCTGAGCGACAGGTCGACCAGGGCCGACGTGTTGCCGGAGGCGGCGAGCACCTCGGAGGCGCTGAGGGCCCGGTTGTAGACCGAGAACTCGCGGATCTGGCCGCGGAAGCGGTTGTCGGCGTCGTAGTTCGAGCGCCCGATGTAGTTCGCCGAGGTGGAGCCGCCGCCGATGTCCTTCGGGTCGGTCGTGACGGTGCCGCTGGCGACCTTCACTCCGTCGAGGTAGATCGTGCCGGTGGTGCCGGAGAGCGTGTACGTCAGGTGCGCCCAGGTGCCGCGGGGGAGGGCCGAGCCGCCGGCGACGGTCTGCTCGGTGGTGTAGTTCCCGGTCGCGATGCTGGTGCGGTAGTTGTTGCCCGAGGTGAAGAGGTAGCCGTCGCCGGCGCCGTTCGTGGTGTTGCCCAGGCCGTAGAGGAAGTAGGCGCCGCCCTGCGCGGGGTCGATCCAGACGTCGGACTGGATGGTGAGGTCCGTCACTCCGGCGAGCAGGTCGTTCGGCAGCTTGACGTAGTCGTCGGTGCCGTCGAGCTGCAGGGCGCCGTCCTTCCAGGTGCCACCCGAGGGCAGCGTGCCGTTCTGGTTGTTGCCCGAGCTGTCGCGCACCGTGGTGCCCGAGCCGCCGTCGAAGGTGTAGCGGAGGATCTCGCCGGCCGCGTTGATCGGCTTCGCGGCGGGGCCGGTGCTGCTGGTGCCGTAGGCGGCCGTCAGGCGCGCCTCCTCAGCGCTCGAGAGGCGGAGCACCGAGCCGTGGCGGAAGGGCTTCGAGAACGAGTACGTGTTCGCGCCGGTGGTGCCGACAGGAAGCGCCGTGAACCGCATGTCCGCGAGGGTGTCGGTGACGTAGGCGGAGTAGCCGAACGAGTCGCCCATGACGACCCAGCGGCCGTCGGGCAGCTGGTAGACGGTGAGGCCCTCGAGGTGGTCGGAGAGGCCGCGGGACTTCTCCTCGCCGAAGCCGATCACGCGGGTCCAGGGGCCGGCGAGACTCGGGGCCTTGTCGACGACCGTGCGCCAGTCGGCGGTGGAGAAGCGGTAGTACGTGTCCCCCTCCTTCGCGATGGTCGTGTCGATGATGCTGCCGCGGCTCCCGCCGCCGGCGGCGGGGTTCTCGTCCAGCCAGACCTTCGGGGTGGAGAAGCCGACGAAGTCGCGCGTGGTCGAGACGTAGACGCGCTGGGCGGAGGCCCCGCCGGTCAGCGTCTTGTCGCGGGCGGCCCAGTAGACGTAGTACTGGCCGGTCGCGTCGTCCCAGATCGCCTCAGGAGCCCAGACGTTGCCCGCGTCGGGGAAGCCGGCGAAGACGATGCTCTGATCGCTCCAGTTCACGAGGTCCGTCGAGCGCCAGACGACGAGGTTCTTGCTCGCGTTGGTCTGGTCCCAGGTGCCGCCGGGAGCGGTGCCCTCGGCGTGCAGGTCGGTGCCGATGATCCAGTACTCGTCGCCGGTGGGGGAGCGCACGAGGTGCGGATCGCGGACGCCGAGGGTGCCGCCGAGGTTGGCGAGCACGGCCTTGTCGTTGTTGAGCTTCGACCAGTGCAGACCGTCGGTGCTGGAGCCGAAGTAGATCTTCTCGTAGTCGGTCGAGGCGAAGTGGGTCCAGAGGTAGCCCGCGTCGTACTCGGTGTCGAGGTCCGCGGGAGCCGCGGTCACCGTGACGGGCAGCTGCCGGGTCGCGGTCGTGCCGGCGATCGTCGCGGTGAGTGTGACGGGCGTGGCGGCGGACCGGCGCTTCACGACGCCGGTCGTGCTGAGCACGGCCGTGTTCGAGGAGGACCAGGCGACGTCGTAGGAGCCGGCCTTCGCGGGCAGCGTCACGTTGCCGCGGACGTCGCCGGAGTTGACGATCGAGAGGGCGTCGAGCGCCTTCTGGGCGTCGGCGTTCACGTCCTTGGCGGGCACGGTGGCGGTGAAGGTGCGGGTGGCCGTGGCCGAGCCGCGGGTGGTCGTGGCGGTCAGCTCGACCGAGGCGACCCCGGTCGCGGGCGGCGTGACGACTCCGCTGGTCGAGACGACCGCGGAGTTGCTCGAGGCCCAGGCGATGGCGGAGCCGTTGGGGCCGGTCGTCGGGAGGGTGAGGTTCGCGGAGACCGAGGAGAGGCTCCCGAGGTCCAGGGCGGCGGAGTCGCGGGAGACGCGCGTGCTGTCCGGGGCCTGGAGGGTCGCGACGTCGGCCGCGCTGAGCGCCGTGCTGTAGACGCGGAAGTCGCGGACCGAGCCGGCGAGGGTCTTGTCCGCCGTGTAGACGGAGCGGCCGATCGCGTTCGCGGTGGTGGTGCCGTTGCCGATCGCGGCGGGAGTGATGGTCACTCCTGTCTGCTGCGCGACCTGGGTGCCGTCGAGGTAGAGGCGTGCGGTGTCGCTCGCGTCGTCGAGCGTGTAGGTGAGGGTCTTCCAGACGCTGCGCGCGAGGTTCGCGTTGGAGTTGACGGTCTGCTCGGTGGTCCAGTTGCCGGTGGCGATCGAGGCCTTGTAGCCGTTGCCCGTCGTGTAGAGGTAGCCGTTCCCGGCGCCGTTCGTCGTGTTGCCGAGGCCCCAGATGAAGTAGGGCGTGCCCTGGTTCGCGTTCACCAGGACCTCGGTGCTGACCGTGATCGAGTTCAGGCCCGCGAGCAGGTCGTCGGGCAGCTTGACGTAGTCGTCGGTCCCGTCGAGGGCGACGCCCGCGGCTCCGCGAGGAGCGGCTCCGTTGACGAGCGTGCCGGTGCGGCCCTTGCCCGAGCTGTCGGCGACGGTCGTGCCGCTCGTCTCGTCGAGCGCGTAGCGCAGGACGAGGCTGTCGGAGGGAGCTGCGCTCGCCGACTGGGCCGTCAGAAGGGGGACGGTGAGGGCCACGGCCGTCACGAGGACGAGTGGTCGCAGGAAAGGCTTCATCGCGCTTTGCTCCAGGGTCGGCACCATTGCTGAGGGGAGGGAGTGTGCCGGCTTCGTACGCGGCAATGTTCACGGTAACACTATGTTGACGACAACGTGAAGAGCCTAACCGGATCATTTCCCGACACTCCAGAGGAGAGGCGAACCGGTTCGACGAATCCCGAGTGCATCCTGGAGCGACGCGTACGCCGATGTCCGGTCGGATCAGCCGCGGTCGACGTCGCGCGAACGGCTCAGCGCGCGGTCCATCGCCCTCAGCGTCCGGAAGCCGGCCCGCTCGGCCACGGCCGCGCGAGCCGAGGGCGAGAGCGACGGGCTCGCGGCGAGCAGCGACGCGGCGAGGTGCACGCGCCGCTCGCGGAGGGTCGCGGCCACGGTCGTGCCCCGGCGGTGGAAGGCGCGGTCCAGCGTCGCCCGCGAGACGCGGAGCCGCATCGCGAGAACGCCGGCGGTGAAGTCCGCGTCACCCGCCTCCGCATCGATGACGGCGATCGCGCGGAGGAGGACGCCCTCGAGTCCGTCCTCCGGACGGGCGGGCGGCAGGCTCTGCTTGATCAGGGCCGACGCGGTCGCCTCGAGCGCCCGGCGCAGCTCGCTGAAGCCGGGATCGCCCGCCGCGAGGTCCGCGTTGAGGGTCGCGTTGACGAGGGAGACGAAGGCGCCGCTGTAGCTGTCGGCGGCGAGCAGGGTGCAGGACGGCCCGTCGGACTGTGCGCTCGTGAGGCCGAGCCTGCCCCAGGACGTCCTCAGCGCCAGCCAGGCGGAGTCCTCCTCCGCCCGGAACCGAGCGGAGTCGTCGCGTCGGAGGAGGGCGAGCCCGCCGGGCCGCAGACGAGCGGCCTCGAGAGGGCCGTCGACGACGATCTCGCCGGCGACCGGGACGATGAGGTCGACCTCGGCCCGGTCGGGGGCGGGGAGGGGCGGGTCGGTCCGGAGCGTGCCGGGTGTGTGCCAGAGGCGGCTCAGCCGGAAGCCGTCGACGGCGAGCACGTCCCCGGCGAGGTGCAGGGGCGGAGCTCCGTCGCTCGCCCAGCCGAGGCTCCTCAGCCACGCCTCCACGCGGGGACCGCTCAGCTGCAGCGTCTCGACGAGACCGCGCGGGGCGGCCGGCTGCTCGGAAGCGGTCACCGGGCTCCTTCGCAGCGGGGACGGGGTGCGCGGGCGGTGACCACGTTAGGCCGGGGGAGGGGCGCCGAGACGGGGTGGCGCGTTCCTCCTCGGACGAGGCGCCCGTCCTCGGCGGGAGGGCGGAGGCGGCCCTCCTCGCCCGCGGTCCGGCAGGACGCGGGCGGAGAGGGCCGCCGGGCGCGGATCAGCGGCAGTCGGTTCTCGCCTTGATCCAGTGGGGGTTCAGCGCGCCGTCTCCCTGGGCGGTGATCCCGGCCGCATCGGGGCCGGTGCTGGCACCGGAGCCGATCTTGGTCCACGTGTTCTGCGCCGTGCTGTAGTACCAGATGTCGCCGTTCGCCTTCACGGAGACGTTCCCATCCGCTCCCTGACCGTAGGTGCGGACGAACCCGGAGTTCTCCGGAACGGTCGCGAGCCGGGTGCCGTACTGCAGGACCCCGTCCTTGATCCAGTGGATCTCGAACGTCCCGCCCGGCCGCTGGGTCAGTCCGGCGGCGCTCGGCTCGGTGCTGGCTCCGGTGCCGACGAGGTCCCACACGTTGCCCTGCGGGGTGTACCGCCAGATGTCGCCGTTCGACTTCACGGCGATCGTGCCGCGGGTGCCGAGGCCGTAGACGCGGACGAATCCGGAGTTGGTCGGCACGGTGGCCGCTGCGGTGCCGTACTGCAGGACTCCGTTCTTGATCCAGTGGACGTTCAGGGTCCCGGCCGGGTTCGCGGAGATGCCGGCCGCGCTCGGCTCGGTGCTGGCGCCGGTGCCCAGAAGGGTCCACTCGTCGGTCTGGCGGTTGTACCGCCAGACGTCGCCGTTCGACTTGATGGAGACGTTCCCGTCCGCGCCCTGACCGTAGGTGCGGACGAATCCGGAGTTGCTCGGAACGGTCGCGAGCGCCTTGCCGTACTGGAGGACTCCGTCCTTGATCCAGTGCGCGTTGTAGGTTCCGTCCGGCTGCTGCGTGAGCCCGGATGTGCTGGGCTCCGTGGAGGCGCCCGTGCCGAGCTTCTGCCAGCCGTCCGACCGCCGGTACTGCCAGATGTCGCCGTTCGCCTTGACGGAGACGTTGCCGTTCACACCCTGCGAGGAGGTGTGGATGAATCCGGAGTTCTCGGGAACAGTGGCGAGGCCCGTGCTGTACTGCAGGTCGCCGGTCTGGCGGACCGGGAACGGGGCGTTCGTCTTCGCCGAGCCGCCGAAGGCGAGGGCCGAGCCGGTCGAGGGGCCCGCGATGACGCCGCCGACCGGGATGGTGGCGACTCCGTTCGCGTCGGTCACGAAGGTGTCGGTCCCGCTCCCTCCGAAGCGGAAGCCGGGCGGGGTGTTCACCCGCACGGGGACGTTCGCGACGTTGCCGCCGGTGAGGGTCAGCGTGATCGGCGCCGTGTTGGGCATGCACGCGATCATGGTCGGGATGGAGCTGAACACGAGGGTCTGCGTGGCAGAGGCGGCGGCGGCCGGGGTGGCCGTCGCTGCGGCGATCACGGGCAGGGACCAGGTGGCGCCGGCGACGACGGTGCGTCGCCTCAGCGGACCCTGCTCAGCGGGAGAGTTGTCGGAAGTCACAGTGAAGCTCCTCGGTCTGTCTTCTCGCCGGCGGCCTGCTCGGAGGACGGTCGTCGTCCGCTCGGGCGCTTCGGCGGGTACGACGGGCGCCGTACCGCTGGGGAGTCTTCCCGCGGGCGGGCGGTCGGCCCAAGCGCTCGGGGGCAGGTGAGGAGGAAGTGGCGCCGCCGTGAGGAGGGAGTGGTGGGCTCCGGCGCCGTCCCGAGTCGCGATCGCCCTCCTGACCCGGTGATCCCCTCGGTCGCACGCTGCCGCCGGGGCGCCGCCGGCGCGGTGAGCGGGAGCGTCGCCGTCCGCTGTGACCGGTCCTGTGACAAACGGAGCACGCGCGGGCTGCGAATCACTCCTGTGGTGAGGCGTCAGCGTGCCCGCGAGGAGGGGGCGCCCGATGAGGTCGAGATCGGCCGAGATGTACCGGCGGATGGCCGAGCACTGGAACGGCGTGGAGGCCCGTTCTGGACTGCGGGTCGAGGCGACGGGCTCGCTCGGCTTCGAGATCGCCAGACTGTGGATTCCCGGTGGCTGCGTTCTCGAGCAGAAGCCGCAGTCGCGCTGCCCGCCGGGCGCGCATCTGCTGCTGGTCGTCGAGGGCGGAGGACGCATCCGACAGGACGGACGGATGCTCGAGTGCGGCAGTGGTGATCTGGTGGTCATCGACGCGGAGCCGCGGACCGGGGCGCGCTTCCCCCGCTCGACCGTGATCTACGCCTGGGTGCTCGGCGAGCGGGCGCTGGAGCAGCGCTGGATCACGGAGCGCTTCGGCGAGGTCCTGCCCGTCGCCGGCTGCTTCCTGGCCCCGGCGCGGGCGCTGATGAACGGTCTCCTCGACGGCGACCCCGCTCTGGCGGAGCAGCCCGCCGTCGCCCGGGCGGGCGAGGCCTTCCTGAAGGAGCTGGTCGAGGGCTCCGCACCGCGCAGGCGTCCCCGCGCCGAGGACGTCTACGGGGAGGCCATGGCCCTGATCGAGGAGCGCCACCGCGATCCCGCCTTCACCGCCGCCCGGCTCGCCCGCGAGCTCCTGGTGTCGGAGCTGACGCTGGCTCGCGCGTTCTCCTTCCTCGGGCGGACGGCCGACGACGAGCTCGAGCGGCGCCGGGCGGGCACCCTCCTGCTCCTGATCGGCGGGCGGTCCCTGGCGACGGCCGACTTCGCGCGCTCGGCCGAGGAGGCGGGCTTCGCCTCCGAGGGGAGCGCTCGCCGCGCGCTGTGGCGGCTCTCCCAGCGCCGCTGACCGCGACGGTCCCCGTGGCCGTCCTCCCGGTCCGGCGACGGCGTGCGGCCGGATTCCGAGCGCGAGGCGCGGAGGCCTGGGAGATCCGTGCGAACGTCCGGCGGTGATCGACAGATGAGGGATTCTGTTCGTTCGACGCGGAGGAGGCGGGAGATGGGGGCCGCAGAGGAGCGGATGCAGGCGTTCGCTCGCGCAGGGGACGAGCGCGGGACGGGCGCTCCCGGTCTGCGGATGGACGCAGCGGACGGACCGGGACTCGCGCTGACGCGGGTGTGGGGGCCGAACGGGATCAGGGTCGCCCTCTCGCCGTCGGTCGACAGGGCGGACAGGCCGGTGGGCGTTCACATCTCCCTGATCGTCGAGGGCGGGGGCGAGGTCGTCCTCGACGAGGGCGTGCTCGAGGCGACGCCGAACAGCGTCCTGCTCCTCGACGCCAGGGTCCCGGTGCGCATCGACTACCGGCGGCCCACCCTCTCGTACACCTGGAGCTTCGACGCCGCCGTGCTCGAGCACCGGTGGGTCCGCGAGCGGATCAACGAGGTCGTGCCGGTGCGCGAGTCGGTCTGGACGCCTGCCCGTGCCCTCGCCAACAGTCTGATCGAGGGCGATCCGGCCGTGCTCGGGGCCGCCGGCGTGAGGCGGGCGAGCGAACTGCTGCTGGAGGGGATCGTCGAGCACAGCGCTCCGCGGGTCCGGACCCGGAGCGCCGACCAGGTCTACGCGGAGGCGATCCCGGTGATCGAGGCGCGCCACCGCGACCCGGCGTTCTCCGCCGCGGTGCTCGCCCGGGAGCTGCTCGTCTGCCCCCGCATGCTCGCGCAGGCTTTCGCGTTCCTCGGCCGCACGCCGGCGGAGGAGATCGAGACGCGCCGGGCGGGCACCCTCCGGCGCCGGATCGGCCTGCGGCGGCGGGGCCCTGCCGACTTCGCCCGCCTCGCCGAGGAATGCGGCTACGCCACCCGCGAGCAGGCCGCGCTGACGCTCAGCCGCTCCGCCTCCTGAGGCCGGCGGAGCGCCCCGGACACGACGGCGCCCCCTCGTCCGCGGAGGGACGAGGGGGCGCCGGGGGAGATCGGGCGGGAGCCCGGTCAGGTCTTGCTGCGGGCCATGACGGCGCGCTGGAGGAGGACGAAGACCAGGAGGATGCCTCCGGTGATGATCGTGGTCGCCTCCGGCGGGATGCCGCCGTCGCGGGTGATCAGGACGTTCATCAGTCCGAGCACCAGGGCGCCGACCACCGAGCCGAGCACGAACCCGACGCCGCCGGTGAGCAGCGTGCCGCCGATGACGGTCGCCGCGATGGCGTCGAGCTCCCAGCCGGTGCCGGTGATGTTCTGCGCGCTGCCGAGGCGGGCGGTGTAGACCACACCGGCGAGACCGGCGAGCGTGCCGCTGATGATGTAGATGAACAGCTTGGTCCGCACAACCGGGAGGCCCATCAGGGCCGCCGACTGCTCGGAGCCGCCCATCGCGTAGACCGTGCGGCCCAGGCGGGTGCGGTGCAGCACGAAGAACGCGCCGGCCACGACGAGGATTGCGATGATCACGCCGGGGCTGATGACGAAGTCGTTGACCTTCGGGCCGTCGATCAGCTTGATCGGCGTGGCCAGGCTCAGCACGGCCGAGTCCTCGGGGAGGCGCTCCGGGACGGTGCTCAGCATGGAGGCGAGACCGCGGGCCAGGAACATCATCGCGAGCGTCGCGATGAACGGCTGCACGTTGAAGTACTGGATCAGGACGCCGGAGATCACGCCGAACAGGGCGCCGATCACGACCATCAGGACCATCACGAGCCAGGGGTTCCAGCCGGCGTTGATCAGGAGCACGCCGCTCACGCTGCTGAACGCGATCACCGCGCCGACCGAGAGGTCGATGCCGCCGGTGAGGATCACGAAGGTGAGGCCCACGGCGAGGATGATCAGGTGCGCG
Source organism: Rathayibacter sp. AY1C5 (assembly GCF_002931705.1). NCBI lineage: Bacteria > Bacillati > Actinomycetota > Actinomycetes > Micrococcales > Microbacteriaceae > Rathayibacter > Rathayibacter sp. AY1C5. The sequence continues at coordinate 26,792 of NZ_PSWD01000023.1, read as the reverse complement.
TTGTTGACCAGCAGGTTCGAGATCGTGCTCGCCTGAAGGATCCGGCCGTAGGCGGCCTCGCCGTAGACGATCATCCCGAAGAAGATGATCAGCGCGGCCAGGGTGGGCAGCTTGTCCAGGTGCTGGCTCAGCCAGCCGCGCGCCCCGGAGGTGCGCTTGGTGCTCGCCGGAGGGGCGGAGCGGGTCATCACGGCACTCATGCGGGGATCGCCTCTTTCTGCGGGACGCTGCGGCGCGCCTCGCGACGGGACTTGAAGGCGGAGCGGACGCGCTCGGACTGCAGGAGGCAGAGCGCGACGATGACGATCGCCTTGAAGGCGGGCGTCGCGGAGGACGAGACTCCGAGGAACACGACGGTCTTGTCGAGGGTGGCGATCAGGATCGCGCCCACGGCGGCACCGGTGATGTTGAACTTGCCGCCGGCGAGCGAGGTGCCGCCGATGACGACCGCGAGGATCGCGTCGAGCTCGAGCTGGTAGCCGGTGCGCGAGACGTCGACCGTCATCACGCTCGCCGTGGCGAACACGCCCGCGACTCCGGCGAGGATGCCGCTGCCGATGTAGGCGGTCATCAGCAGGCCCCGGCGGTTGATGCCTGCGAGGCGGGCCGCCTTCGGGTCCATGCCGATGGCCTCGATCATCAGGCCGAGGGCGCTGCGGCGCACCAGGACTCCGACGACCACGACGATGGCGATGGCGAGGAGGAACACGACCGGGAGCCCGAAGACGTACCCGTTCGCGAGCCAGCGGAAGGGCTCGTTGGTGGCGGCGGTGTTCTGGCCGCCGGTGATGACCTTCGCCAGGCCGCGGCCCGCGAGCATCACGACCAGCGTGCTGATGAAGGGCTGGAGGCCCACCACCGAGACCAGGACGCCGTTCACGGCTCCGAGCACGGCGGCCACGAGGAGGGCGACCGCGAAGGCTCCCGCTGCCGCGCCGAGCGAGTCGGGCGCTCCCGCGGAGTTGAGGAACTCCATCGAGACGGCGCCGGCGACGACCATGATCGAGCCGACCGAGAGGTCGATGCCCCCGGTCGCGACGACCAGGCACATGCCGACGGCGATCATCAGGATCGGAGCGGCGGCGCGGGCGATGTCGATGACGTTGCCGACGAGGTAGCCGGTGGTGGGGCTGACCGAGACGGCCAGGTAGCCCGGGTCCTTGACGACGTTGACGAGGAGGAGCAGGGCGATCGCCACGACTCCCCAGAAGTACTGGCGGCGGATGATCCCGCCGAGGACGGATCCCCGGGCGGGTCGGGTGTCGCTGCTCATGATGCGGCCTCCTGCGTGGCGCTCTCGAGGACGACGACGTCCTCGTCGACGACTCCCTCTGCGGCGATGGTAGTGACGATCGACTCCGCAGTGACAGCGGGACCGTTGAGGATCTCCGCGATCACGCGGTGGTCCTTCAGGACGATGATGCGGTCGCTGAGGCGGACGACCTCGTCGAGCTCGGACGAGATGAAGACCACGGCGACGCCCTCGCCGGCGAGGGCGACGACCTTCTCCTGGATCTCGGCCTTCGCTCCGACGTCGATGCCGCGGGTCGGCTCGTCGAGGATGAGGATCTCGGGGGCGGTGGCGAGCCAGCGGCCGAGGAGGACCTTCTGCTGGTTGCCGCCGGAGAGCTTGCTGATCGGGCGGTCGGGGTCGGCCGGGCGCACGTTGAGCTCGACGAGGTACTTGCCGACGATCTCGTCCTTCTCCTTCTTGGAGAGGGGGCGGGCCCAGCCGCGCTTGGCCTGCACGCCGAGGATGAGGTTCTCGCGGACCGAGAGGTCGCGGATGATGCCCTCGTCGCGGCGGTTCTCGCTCGAGAACGCGATCTTGTGGGCGAGGCCGGCGGTCGGCGTCGGGACGTCGATCTTCTTGCCGTGCATCGTGATCTCGCCGGTGTCGGGCTTGTCGACGCCGTAGATCAGGCGCGCGAGCTCGGTGCGGCCGGAGCCGAGGAGCCCGGCGAAGCCGACGACCTCGCCGCGGTGCAGCGTCAGGTCGGTGCTCTCGATGGAGCCCTTCTTGCCGATGCCCTTCGCGGTGTAGAGCGGGGCGTCGCGGTAGAGGTGGTCCTGGCTCTCGCGCTCGGAGTCGAGGGAGCGCAGCGCCGCGATGTCCTTGCCGATCATCTTCGAGATCAGCGAGGTGCGGTCGAGCTCGTGGGTCAGGTACTCGCCGACGAAGGTGCCGTTGCGCAGCACCGTCAGGCGGTCGCTGATCGCGTAGACCTGGTCGAGGAAGTGCGAGACGAAGAGGATCGCGACGCCCTCCGCGCGGAGGCGGCGGATGACCACGAAGAGGTTCTCGACCTCGTTCGCGTCCAGGCTCGAGGTCGGCTCGTCGAGGATGAGCACCTTGGAGTCGCTCACCGTCGAGCGGCTGATCGCGACCAGCTGCTGCATCGCGATCGAGAGCGAGGCGAGCGACTGGCGCGTGTTGAGGTGGCCGAGGCCGAGCTTCTCGAGCGCGACCTTCGCGGCCTGGTGCGTGGCCTTCCAGTTGATGCCGAATGGTCCGCGGACCTCGTAGCCGAGCATCACGTTCTCTCCGATGGAGAGGTTCGTGACCAGGTTGACCTCCTGGTACACGGTGGAGATGCCCGCGGCCTGCGAGTCGGCGGTGCCGGTCAGGCGACGGGTCTCCCCGTCGATCACGATGTCTCCGCTGTCGATGCGGTAGACGCCGGTGAGGGCCTTGATGAGCGTGGACTTGCCGGCGCCGTTCTCACCCATGAGGGTGTGGACCTCGCCCGGGAACAGGCGGAAGTCGACGCCGTCGAGGGCTTTCACGCCGGGGAAGCTGATCGAGATGTTCTTCATCTCGACGATCGGAGGCGAACCTGTCATGTCGCGTCGTTCCGTTCTCGAGCGGGGCGCAGCCGAACAGGTGCGCCGAAGGGTCGGAGCGACCGGGGCCGGCGGAGAGCCGGCCCCGGTCGCTCCGGGGGAGTGGTGCCGCGTCGAGGACGACGCCGGGCGACCGGTGGTGCTGAGCGACTAGAACTTGCGGTCGGGCAGCGCGGTGGTGGCGGCCTCGGGCGAGTCGAAGGTCTCGCTCGGGACGACGATCGAGGACTCGACCGTCTCGCCGGCCAGGGTCTTCTCGACCGCGTCGAGGGCGGTCTCGCCGAACAGCGGGTTGTACTCGGCGACGAAGCTCAGCTCGCCGTCGGCCAGCGCCTGCAGGGCGTTCTTGGTGCCGTCGATCGTGGCGATCTTGACGTCGGTGCCGGGGGTGAGGCCGGCCTCCTGGACGGCCTGGACAGCGCCGAGGCCCATCTCGTCGTTCTGTGCGAAGACCAGCTGGACGTCGTTGTTGTTCGACTTCAGGACGGTCTCGAAGACGCTCTTGGCCTCTTCGGTGGACCAGTTCGCGGTCTGCGCGCCGATCTTGGTGAACTTCGAGTCGGCGCCGATGACCTCGTCCCAGCCTTCGTTGCGCTCGTTGACGACCGAGACGCCCGCGGGGCCCTCGAGCGTGAAGTACTTCGCGCCGCTCGGGAAGGTGGTCTTGGCCCAGTCGGCGACCGAGGTGCTGACCGCGATGTTGTCCGGCGCGATGCGGGTCACGTAGAGGTCGGTGTTGTCCGGCTCGATGCCGCGGTCGATCAGGATGACCGGGATCTCGGCCTCCTGGGCGCGCTCGAGCGAGTCCTCCCAGCCGGAGCCCTCCGTGGCGGAGAGCAGGATGATGTCGACGCCCTCGTCCACGAAGGAGGTGAAGGAGTCGATCTGCGACTTCTGGTCTCCGTTGGTGGCGGGTGCGTACTTCAGGTCGAAGCCGGCGTCCTTGGTGAACGTGTCCTCGATGTTGGTCTCGTTCGCCTGGCGCCACGCGCCCTCGGGGCCGACGGCCACGAAGCCGATGGTGGTGAGGTCACCGCTCGAGCCGGAGCCCGAATCGGTGCCGGAACCGCCCGAGCAGCCCGCGAGTCCGAACGCGAGTGCGCCGACTGCTGCGAAACCCAGGAACTGGCCGATACGCCTCGTCTTGGACATAGATCTCCTCCTTGAGATCGCGGGCACGAAGAGAGTGCCCGAGATGGTGGACCCCGAAGGGCCTCGAATGCGGGCCTAGCGGCCCGAGGTGCGGTGAGTGCAGGATGTGCAGTGGGCGCCGGCCGAAGCAGCGCCACGTCGAAATGTTACCGTGAACAATTCTTGTGACGCAACAGCACGGCGGTGCGCTTCGGTAACGATCCGGTCGCGGGGCCCGCAGGGCCCGATGGCAACCCTCTGCCCGGTGGTCGGGCCCGGGAGTAGCTTCCCTGGCCATGATGCTCCCTCGATCGCGCTCCGTCCCCGCGACGGCCGCGACGGCGGCCCTCGTGCTCGCGCTCTGCGGATGCTCCGCGGACGGCACGGCGGCCCGCCGCGCGGCCGACGCCTTCCTCTCCGCGCTCGCCGACGGCGACGGCCGCGCGGCGTGCGCGCTGCTCACCGATTCCGCCCGCGAGGCCGTGGAGGACCGGTAGGGCGACTGCCCCGGCGGCGTGCTGGAGCTCGGGATCGCGGAAGACGGAGCAGGGGACGCCGAGGTCTACGGCCGGGCGGCGATCGTGCGCTCCGGCGGCAGCGCGGTGTTCCTCACCCCGGGCGACGACGGCTGGCTGGTGCGCGCGGCGGGGTGCACGCCGGTGGCGGACGCGCCCTTCGACTGCGTCCTGGACGGGAGCTGACGTGCGCACCGCTTCCGCCCTGTACTACGCCGTGATCGTGCTCGGCCTGATCGGGTTCTTCGCCGTCGGGATCCTCGGGAGGTGAGCCGGATGCGCCGCTTCCTGCGCGAGAACGGACTCTCGCTGTTCTTCCTCGCGATCTTCCTGCTCGCTCTCCTCGGGCAGTCCTTCGCCGAGCTCGCCGCCTACAACGACACCCAGGTCGCGGAGGGGCTGCGGGAGGTCGGCTACTGGCGCTTCGTCACCTCCTCCGACTTCGCGATCGACGTCGCCGAGAACTGGCAGTCGGAGTACCTCCAGTTCTTCCTCTACATCGGCGCGACCGTCTGGCTCGTGCAGCGCGGCTCGCCCGAGTCGAAGCGGGTGGGCGAGGAGGGCCTCGAGACCGACGAGCAGCAGAAGGCGGGGGCGTCCGCGGAGGACGACTCGCCGCCCTCGGCGTCCGCCGGCGGCGTGCGGCAGGCGCTGTTCTCGCACTCGCTGCTGCTGGTGATGGGGGTGGTGTTCCTGCTGTCCTGGGCGGCGCAGTCGGTGACGGGCGTCGTGGCCTACAACGAGGAGCAGCTGACGAGCCTGGAAGCGCCCGTCGACTGGCTCGGCTACGTCTCCTCCGCCGACTTCTGGAACCGGACGCTCCAGAACTGGCAGTCGGAGTTCCTCGCGGTGGGCAGCATGGCGGCGCTCGCCGTGTTCCTGCGCGAGCGCGGGTCGAGCGAGTCGAAGAAGGTGGGCGACCCGCACGGGCGGACGGGGATCTGAGCGGTCAGGGGGCGTCGGATCGGACGCGAATCTCGTCGCCCTCGAGGGCGAACCGCAGGGACGTGCCGATCGGGAACCGCTCGCGCAGGGCCTCCGGCGCCGCCGACGTCACGGTGAACTGCGCGACCGCGGGGAACGCTCCGGCCGTGCAGCCCTGGAAGAACAGGCCGTCCTGCGGCTCGGCGGTCCGCACGATGGAGAGGCACGAGCCGGCGCTCGAGGAGCGGCGCTGCCGGACGACGGTGAGCCCCGTGTCGGCGGGCAGGCTCTGCCGCACGACGGTGAGCCCGCCGAAGTCCTCGGTGGTGACCGATCCGTCGAACCCCAGTCCCTCCCAGCCGGGGAGGTCGGTGCCGTTCGACAGCGGCAGCACGGCGACCTCGCGGCCGGGCTGTCCGTCCCCGGCGGTGGCGAGGAGGGTGGCCCCCGCGGCGACGGCGGCCGTCGCGGCCAGCGCGGCGAGGAGGAGGAGGCCGCGCCGACGGGAGCGGCGGGGCGGGACGTGGCCGAAAGGGTCGGACTCCTCGTCGGCGGAGGCGTCCGCGGAAGGTGCCGCGTCCTCCGGCGCCGCGTCCCCGGAGACCGCGGGAACCACCGCGTCCGGCAGCGCGGTGCCGAGGGCGGGGCGGACGCGGGCCTCGAGCGCGGAGAGTCGGGCGAGCGCGCCGGGGTCCCGCTCGATGTCGGAGCCTCGGCCGTAGGCGCGCCGCTGCAGCTCCGCGAGCTCGTCCGGTCGCTGATCGTCCACCCCCGGATCCTCGCAGGCCCGGCGCCCGAGCGGGACCCGCCGGCGCGTCGAGGTCCTGGCGGTCGAGCAGCCCGGACGGCTCATCGAGACCCGGTGGACGGTGCGGCCGCTCGGCCGGCGGGGGAGGTCAGTCGTCGTCGTCGTCGAGGTCGTCGTCGCGGTCGGCGGCGATCATCTCGACGATCGTGTCGACGGTGAGCCAGGGGCCGTTGCTGACCTCGCCGATCTTCTCGCGGTCCTTGAAGACGACGATGCGGTCGCTGAGGCGCACCACCTCCTCCAGCTCGGACGAGATGTAGACGACGGTCACCCCCTCCTTCGCGAGCTGCGCGATGTGCGCCTGGATCTCGACCTTCGACGCCACGTCGATCCCGCGCGCCGGCTCGTCGAGCACGAGCAGCCGCGGACGGGTCGCGAGCCACCGCGCGAGGACCACCTTCTGCTGGTTGCCTCCGGAGAGGTACTTCACCGGGATGTCCGGGTCGGCCGGCGAGATGTTCAGCGCCTCGACGTAGGTGCGCACCAGGGTGTCGGTCTCGGCGGCCGACAGCGGGTGCGCCCAGCCGCGCAGAGCCTGCAGGCCCAGCACGAGGTTCTCGCGGAGGGAGAGGTCGCCGATGATCCCGTCCTCGCGGCGGTTCTCGCTCGAGTGGGCGATGCGGTGGCGCAGGCCCGACACCGGGTCGGAGATGCGGGCGGGCTCGCCGTCGATCAGCACCTCGCCGGTGTCCGGCTTCTCGACCCCGCTCACCAGCGACGCCAGCTCGGTGCGCCCCGAGCCGCGCAGGCCCGCGAAGCCCACGATCTCGCCGCGGTGCAGCTCCAGATCGGTCGGGCCCACGGCGCCGCGGCGGCCGATCCCGTGCGCGCGGTAGATCGCCGGGCCGACCGGCTGGCGGCGGTGCTCGCGGCGGTCGGAGCCGATCTGCCGCAGCGCGTCGATGTCCTTGCCGATCATCTTCGCGATCAGCTCGGCGCGGTCCATGGTGTGCGCCGGGTACTCGCCGACGGTGCCGCCGTCGCGGAGCACCGTCAGCCGGTCGCTGAGGGTGAGGACCTGCTCGAGGAAGTGCGAGACGAACAGGATCGCGACGCCCTGGTCGCGCAGCCTCCGCAGCACCGTGAAGAGGCGGGCCACGTCGCTGAGGTCGAGGCTGGAGGTGGGCTCGTCGAGCACGAGCACGCGCGGACGGTCGACCATCGCGCGGCTGATCGCGACCAGCTGGCGGATCGCCGGCGAGAGCGAGCGCAGCGGCAGGTGCGGATCGAGGTCCTCCAGGCCCAGCTCGGCGAGCATCTCGGCCGCGCGGTGGTGGGTGCGCGACCAGGAGATGCCGAAGCGGCCGCGGACCTCGTGGCCGAGCATCACGTTCTCGCCGATGCTGAGGTTGTCGGTGAGGCGCTCGTCCTGGAACACGGCCGTGATGCCCGCTGCCTTCGCCTCCGCCGGGCCGCTGAAGCGCCGGGCGACGCCGTCGACGAGGATCTCGCCCGCGTCGGGCTGGTGGATGCCGGTGAGCGTCTTGATCAGCGTGGACTTGCCCGCGCCGTTCTCGCCCATCAGTCCGTGGATCTCGCCCGGCACCAGCCGCAGGTTCCCGTCCTTCAGAGCGGGTCCGGAGGCGAAGGAGACGCGGATGCCGGTCATCTCGACGACGGGTGCCGCGGAGCTCCGGGTCGTCCTCGATGAGATCGCCACGTGCCGTCCTCGGTTCGTGTGCGGCGCGCCGTCAGGGTCCGGCGTGCCAGGGGCTGCCGCCGATGATACGCGAGCGCATGCGGCGGGACGGGAACAGGAGGGTCACGATCGGGGAGCGGCCGTGGAGGAGCGGATCACCAGCTCCGTGGGGATCCGGGTGCGCTGCGGGATCTCCTGGCCGCGGATCCTCGCGTGGATCACCTCGGCGACCGTCGTCCCGAGCTTGTCGAAGTCCTGGCGGACCGTCGTCAGCGGCGGGAGGAAGTGGCGGGCGGTGGGCAGGTCGTCGAAGCCGACGATGCTCATGTCCTCGGGCACGCGGATCCCGCGCTCGACGAGGCCGTGGATCACTCCGAGCGCCATCTCGTCGTTCGCGACGACCATCGCGGTGAAGTCGGGCACCGACTGCAGGCTCGCGGCGAAGTCGTACCCGGAGTCCGGGGTCCAGTCGCCGATGACGATGGGGCGCTCGTGCATCCCCCACGACTTCGCGCGGCTGTGGAAGGCGCGCTCGCGGGCGCGCGCGTCGAGCCAGTCGAGGGGGCCGGAGAGGTGCAGCACGTCGCGGTGGCCGAGGTTGCCCAGGTGGTCGACGGCCTGGAACATGCCGGCCTGCTGGTCGACCGAGACGGTGAGGAAGCTCGGATCCTTGTCGCTCTTCACCACGAGCGTCGGCACGCCGATCTCGACGGTGCGGAGGGTCGCCACGGAGGAGGAGCGCGGCGCGATCACGCAGAGCGCGTCGATCCCGAGGCCCATCAGGTGGGCGATCGCGTCGGTGGGGGTCATCTCGAGGTCCGGCCGCAGCGCGACGGAGGTGATCGAGTACCCCTTCTCGCGGGCGGCGCGCTCGATCGCGCGGAGGGTGCTCGACGGCCCGTACTCGGCGCCGCTCTCGATCATCACGCCGATGCGGTCGGTGCGCTGCGTGACGAGGGAGCGGGCGGCGATGTTCGGCCGGTAGTTGAGCTCGTCGACCGCCTCGAGGACCTTCTGGCGGGTCGACTCCTTGATGTTGGGGTGCCCGCTGAGCACGCGCGACACGGTCATGTGCGAGACGCCCGCGACCGCCGCGACATGGCGGAGGTTCGGCCGATCGGCCATGAGAGGACCTCCTCCGCTCCCCGGGCGGGTGAGCCGCGCCACCCCGGCGCGGACGAGGCTCAGAGGGCTCGGCTGCCGGGGGTGGCACCAGCATAGTCAGGCGGGGCCGACCTCCCGGTGGGCGCCTCCTGAGCGGGCGGGCATCGTCCGTTCCGCTGCCGGATCGGCCGTGGCGCGGGGCGGGCGGGACCGTCCCGGTCGCGTCGCTCTCACCGCGGTCCTCGATGATCGAGGGGGCTCCGGGGCGTCGTGAGCCCTCGCCAGAACACGTCGTGCAGGGAATGCTCGGCGACGAGCTCCGGAAGGATCGGGGCCGCGTCCGCTCCTCGTAGGAGGATGTCGTCCAACGAAGCGATGACGTCCACGACCGAGCGCGGAGTGAACTGCCCGGCGAGACGTTTCGCCTTCGCGCGGACGTTGTTGGGCGTCGGGCCCGCATCGATCACGGAGTGGTTCCAGAGCCGGCTGTGGTGAGCGCACCGGTTGCGCAGGTAGACGAGTGCGCGGACCCGGTAGGCGAAACCGGCTCGGGCGACTCCCAGACCGGACGCGACGTCCCCCGCAAGCGATCCTCGTGCCCCTCGCTCGATGCATCTCGACAGAGTTCCGAAGGACCAGGCCTCGACGGCCGACCACACCGGTAGCTCGCCGAAGGCGGCCGCGCCCCTGCCGCCGGGGAGCTCCGTGAAGCGGAGGACATGCCGTTCCCTGCTGCGCTCGATGTCGCGGAGGCACGAATCGACTGTCGACTCCGCGTTCGGAGACTCGGAGTAGAAGCTCTTCTCGAGAGAGCACTCGTACGGGCCGTGCTCACGAGCGATGACATGAGCCGTACGGCTGCGGAGAAGGATCTCGGCACGGGCCAGTCGAGCACGCAGGCTCTGCCGCAGCGCTTCATCTGCGTCGCAGACCGCTCGGACGTCCTCGAACGAGACTCCGTCCGCGAACGAGTCGTCCCCGTCGTGCGGAGCCCGCTGGAAGTAGCGGGCGTACCCGGAGAAGCGGTAGTAGTTCTGCGCGGCCAGGTAGCTCGTGCAGGCCTCCCCGTCGGCGATGCCGAGCCCGCGGTCACGGAGGAGCTGGACCTGCTGCTTCCACGACAGGCTCGGTTTCCGTGCCATCGCAGTACCTCGGTGCCGAAGAAAAAGGCCCCTCCCATGTGAGCATCGCGGAGAGGCTTGGGAGGGGGTCGATCGGATCGAATCTACCAGGCGTCCCTCAGCCGTGGTCCCTGCGGCGCCACTCGACCAGCAGGTGGCACGAGTGCTGATCGGACCATCGCCGCAGGACGGAGAGGGCCGACCGCTGCGGCGCCGAACGCTGCGGGTCTTCGAAGGCGCGGGGCGGGCGGGTACTCTCGGGAGCCTCATGGCACGCGACAACGAACCGACCGTCACCCTCACCGATCCGCTCGAGGAGCGCCTGCGCGCGCAGGTCGCCCGCGAGGGGGAGCGCAACGTCGCTCTGCGATCCGCGGCCCTGCTCACCGGCGGGTACGAGGGCGAGTCCTTCCTCCTCACCGTGGGCGGCGAGCACGCCGACGGGATCCTCAAGGGAGCGCCCTCCCTCTACTGGCCCGAGCTCTGGGGTGCCCGCGCGCTCCTCTACGTCTGGGACGACGACGCCGCCGACGCGGTGACCGCCGGACTCGCGAACCCCTCCTGGCGCGTCCGCGAGATGTGCGCCCGCGTCTGCGCCGAGCGCGTGCTGGGCGGGCAGAAGAAGCTGTCCCGCCTGACCACCGACGAGCACCCCCGGGTCCGCGCGGCAGGAGCGCGCGCTCTCGTGGCGGCCGCTCTGGCGGGGATCTCCTCCGGTCGCGACGCGAAGGGCGAGTTCGCGGCGAGCGTCGAGGCCGTCCTGACGGGCATGCTCCGCGACCCGGACCGCGACGTCCGCCGCGCCGCGCAGCAGTCGGCCGACGCGCTGCGGGACGCCCGCTCGGCCTGAGCGGACCGCCCGCCGGCGGTCGAGGCGTCGCGAAGGGCCGCCTCCCGGCTCGGATGACGACCGTTCGTGACGCCTCGGAGCCCCGGGGGCTCAGCCGACCAGGTGCGTCGCGCGCTCGAAGGCGCGCTTCAGCTCGTCGCGCTTGCGGGGCTGGCTCATCGCCCGCTGGCCGGGGCTCCACGAGTCGATGACCGTCGGGCCGTCGACCAGGTACGGCTCGATGTTCTTCTTCCAGCCGCTGGTCGGCGCGGTCCCGGCGTTGACGACGACCCGCAGGTCGGGGAGCAGCGGCAGGAGCCGGCGCAGCTCCATCGCGCCCTGCCGCACCTCGTCCGCGTCGGGGGCGCCGTCGAGCTGCCACGGCACGATGTTCCAGACCAGGGTGCGGGCGTGCAGTCCGACCTCGTCGCGGAGGGTCCAGGTCGAGGCGGCGGTCGCGTCGTCGTTGTCGACCGAGACGAAGCCGGAGCCGTCGGGGCCGGTCGACATCGGTCCCGGGGCCTCCAGCACGATGAGCGCACGCGCCTCGACGCCGGCCTCGGCCGGGTCGAAGTCGGGCACCACGGCACCCGGATGCCTGCGCATGCGCCGGGCGAGGAGCTCCTCGCGGAACGCCCGGAGGGGCTGCACCGAGGGCTCGTCCTCGAGCAGGGCCCGGCGCTCGTCGAGGGCGGAGCGGTCGCGGAAGCCGTACGGCTCGGTCAGGAACACCCTCCGAGGCTAGTCGCGATCGGCGCCGCCGCGGGAGGCGGGCCTGCGGGCGCCCTCCTGGGTGACCCCGGCAGGGCCTGGCTCGCGCCGCCCCCGGCTCCTACGGTCTGACTGCAGTCGAGAATCTGGACCGGAGGGGGTCACCGTGTCGGACGAGCCGTCAGTGAGCATCGGGGTTCCGTACGTCGAAGGGGGGTCGTCGCCGCAGGTGCTGGACGTGTACAGCAGGTCGGTCTCCCCGGCCGAGGACGCTGCTCGGCCGGCCGTCGTGCTGATCCACGGCGGCGGGTGGTTCCGGGGGGACAAGAGCAAGGAGCGGGCGCTCGCGACGATGCTGGTCGACGCCGGCTACCTCGTGTTCGCGGCGGACTACCGCGAGGCTCCGGACTCGGTCCTCCCGGCCAGCAGGGACGACGTGCTCGCCGCGGAGCGGTGGGCGGTCGCGTCCGAGTGGGCGTTCGACCGGAGCAGGCTGGCGTTCTTCGGCGGATCGGCGGGCGGGAACCTGGTCGTGGAGGCCGCGATCGCCACCGGCCGGCCCGCCGTCAGCTGGTCGGGGATGTTCGACCTCCTCGGCATCGTCGAGGCGACCGACGACCTCCCGGCCACGCCGACGACGCAGGATCTCGACGCCATGAAGAGCGCCGACATCAATCAGACCGGCCGGAACGACGCCTTCCTGCGCTGGACGATCCTCAACGAGGTCGGGGGCGACCGCGAACTGCTCACCGCCGCCTCCACGACGCGCCACGCCTCGCCGGACGGCGGGCCGGTGTTCCTGGCCAACTCGCTCGGCGAGTTCGTCCCCGTGAGCGACGCGCAGGCCATGCAGGCGGCGCTCTCCGCGGTCGGAGTCGCCAGCACGCTGCAGCTGATCCCGGGCACCCGTCACGCCGAGGGGTACACGGAGGCGGCCATCGGCCCCTCGCTCGCCTTCCTCCGCGACGCCCTCCCGCCGGCCCGAGCATGACGACGACGGAGTTCGCCGGAGTCGGAAACGTCTTCTACTTCGTCGACGACCTCGACGCCGCGATCGCCTGGTACTCGGCGCGGCTCGGGCGCGAGCCCGTCGTCCGCGGCGGGGCGCTCGTGGCCTACGACCTGGACGGCACCCGCCTGACGCTGCACGAGCGGGACGAGCTGAACCGGCCCGGACCCGACGGCACGAGCCCGTACTGGACGGTCCCCGACGTCGACGCCGTCGTCGCCGACTGGACGGCGAACGGCGCCGTCGCCCACCGCGGTCCGAAGACGGTGTTCACGGGGGAGCGGCTGTGCCAGCTGCTGGACCCGTTCGGCAACCTCTTCTCGGTGCGGCAGGCCGTGTCCCGTGACTGAGGACGTCGCTCCGGCTCCCGCCGCCCCGGCGCAGACGTCCGCGCCGGCGCAGCCGTCGGCCTGGGCGCCCATGGCGATCACCGCCTTCCGCGTGCTGTGGTTCGCCCAGCTGGGCAGCAACATCGGCACCTGGATGCAGACCGTCGGAGCCCAGTGGTACCTGGTCGAGGCGGCCGCGGGCGCGGCGGTCGTCGCGCTCGTGCAGACGGCGAGCCTGGCGCCCTCGATCCTCGTCGCCCTCCCCGCGGGCGTGCTGGCCGACTCGCTCGACCGGCGGCGGCTGCTCATCTGGGGGTCGTCGGCCAGCGCGCTGCTGGCGGCCGCTCTGACGGTCGTGGCGGCGGTCGGCGCGCTGACGCCGTGGACGATCCTGGCCTTCACCTTCCTCCTCGGCATCACCTCCACCCTGACCTCGCCGGCCTGGCAGGCGATCCAGCCGGAGCTCGTGCCCCGGAACCTGATCGCGGCGTCGTCGGCACTCGGCGGCGTGACGGTGAACGGCGCCCGCGCGGTCGGCCCGGCCCTGGCGGGAGTCGTCCTCTCGGCGTTCGGCGCTCCGGTGGTCTTCGGCATCAACGCCCTGAGCTTCATCGGCGCCGTGCTCGCCCTGCTCTGGTGGAAGCGGCCGGCGCAGACCGGCCTCGACGACCGCGAGCAGTTCGGCGCCGCGCTGAAGGGAGGGATCAGGTACGTCGCCTCCGCGCACCTCGTCCGCCGGATCCTCCTCCGCTCCGCGCTCTTCGCCCTGCCGGCCAGTGCGCTCTGGGCGCTGCTGCCGCTCACCGCGAAGCGCCTCCAGCTCGACTCCAGCGGCTACGGCTTCCTCCTCGGTGCCCTCGGTGCGGGTGCCGTGCTCGGCGTCTTCGCCCTGCCGCTCGCCCGCCGGAAGCTCTCGGACGACGTCGTCATCGGGGCGAGCGCCGTGCTGTTCGCGGCGGGGACGCTCGCGGCGGCCTTCCTGCCCCTCGTCCCGGCGCTGCTGCTGCTGGTCCTCGCGGGGCTGGCCTGGATCGGCACCCTCACCGTGCTGAACGCGGCACTGCAGCTCACACTGCCGCAGTGGGTGCGGTCCCGCGGAGCCTCGATCTACATCCTGGTCTTCATGGGGACCATGGCGGTCGGCTCGATCGGCTGGGGCCTGGCCGCGCAGGTGCTCGGCACCGCGCCCGCGTACGCCGCGGCGGCCGCTCTGCTCCTCCTCGTGGCGGCCAGCGTGCGGGTGCTGCCCCTGCTGCCGGGGACGGGCACCGTCGACCGCAGCATCTCGATGTCGTGGCCCACGCCCACGCTGGTGTTCGAGCCGGAGCCGACGGACGGGCCGGTGATGGTGCAGATCTCGTGGACGGTCCGCCCCGACTCCCTCGCGGACTTCCGATCGGCCATGCGGCTGCTGGAGAGCTCCCGCCGCCGGACCGGCGCCTCGCGGTGGGCGCTCTACCGGAGCGGGGAGGAGGCCGACGTGCAGCTGGAGACGTTCATGGTGCCCTCGTGGGGCGAGTTCCGGCGGCAGGAGACCCAGCGGCTCACCGGCCGCGACCGCGAGATCCGCGCGGCGGCGCTGACCCACGCCGACGGCGATCCCGTCGAGCGGCACTTCTTCCCGAGCGCGACGCCCTCCTCCTGAGAGCGGGAGCGGCGGCGAGCCGTCCCCGTGATCGTCAAGACGCCGGCCTGCGAGCGGTGTCTCGGCGACACACGGACGCCTCGCCGCGCGTCTCGGGCGCGAGGGCCGAGGTGCGCCGCGGTCAGCCGCCGACGGTGGAGCCGAAGCCGGACTTGCCGGAGGAGCCGAAGCCGCCGGAGAGGGTCGCCTTCGAGCCGACGGTCGAGCCGGCCGGCGCGCGCTGCACGACGTCGGGCTGGGTCGCTCCGCGGGCCGCGAAGCCGCCGGACGCGACGGGCGCCCAGCTGGTCGCCCGCGTCGAGTTCCAGCGCGAGGACGCGAAGATCAGCGGGCCGAGCCAGAAGCCGCCGGCGTAGTGCCCGCGGTACTCGTCGGTCGCCTCGCACAGCTGCTCGGGGTCGTCGCCGACCTCCTCGCCCTGCGCCTGGAGCTGGGCGATCTGCTCCCGCACGTCGGCGAGGCAGTCCTCACGACTCGCGTAGACGGGGCGCTCGGCGTTCTCGGGGATGACGTAGTCCTGGCCGTCGGCTCCCGTGGCGACGACGCCGTCGGTCGAGGGGCCGCCGTTCGCGAGGGCGACGGCGAGTCCGACCGCGCCGACCGCCACCGCGCCGCCGATGAGCAGGCCGCGGCGGTTCTTCGCGATGCCGCTGATGCCGACGCTCCGGGAGCGGTGGGGAGCAGTGCGGGTGGAGCCGTCGCCTCGGCCGGTGCCGCCGCTCGTTCCGCCGCTCGGCGTGCCGGAGCCCGCCGCGGGCTCGCG
Organism: Rathayibacter sp. AY1C5; assembly: GCF_002931705.1. NCBI lineage: Bacteria > Bacillati > Actinomycetota > Actinomycetes > Micrococcales > Microbacteriaceae > Rathayibacter > Rathayibacter sp. AY1C5. The sequence continues at coordinate 11,420 of NZ_PSWD01000023.1, read as the reverse complement.
GCTGCCCCAGTCGTTCCCGGAGCTCGGCGTCCCGGAATCGCCGGGGGTGCGGTCGTCGTCCGTCATCGGGTCTCCTCGTCCTGCGGGCGGGCCGCGCGGGTGTCCTGCGGCCGGTCGTGCTCGGGGGCGCCGTACTCGGGCGCGGGGGTGCCGGGCGCGGGAGCGCCGTAGGCGGGGGCGGCGCCGTGCTCGGGGTGGGAGGCGGCCGACGCGGCGTCCGCGTCCGTCGCGGCCCCGTCGCTCCGTCCGCCCTCGATGTAGTGGGGGACGAACTCCGCCAGGTCGCCGGTGATCAGGCCGCTCGTCTCGCGCACGTCGATGCCGGCCGGGGTCTCGCCGACGATCCAGCTGCCGATGACGACGGTCTTCCCGTCGACCCGGGCCAGCTCGGCGCGCTCCTGGTGGATGAAGCCCTCGGCGCCGTAGCTCCCGCCGTTCTCGGCGACGACCGAGCCGTCGGCGTCGAGGACCGTCACGTTGGCGCCCTCCCGGCCCAGGCGCGGCTTGCGCACCTGGGCGGTGCCGGGCAGCGGATGCACGGAGGCGGGCAGCAGGTTCGGGTGGCCGCGGAACATCTCCCACAGCACCACCAGCAGCTGCTTGTTGCTGAGCAGGAGCTTCCACGCCGGCTCGACCCAGCGGGTGCGCTCGCGCCGGTCGAGGAGCAGGCCGCCGAACTGCTCGCCGAGCATCCACTCCCATGGGTACAGCTTGAAGACGTGGCGGATCGGCTCGCCGTCGCCGTCGAGGAAGCCGGCGCCGTCGAGCTCGTAGCGGATGTCCTCGACGAAGATCAGCTTGGGGTCGAAGCCGGCCTGCGCCGCGGTCTCGGCCATGTAGGCGACGGTGTCGGCGTCCTCGACGATCAGCTCGCCGTCTCCGGAGTCGTGCAGCGACGCGAGGTGCAGCCGGGCGCCCTCGTCGAGGCTCCAGCGCTCGAGGCGGAGGTGGCGCCACTGCTCGACGAGCTGCTCGTGCAGGCTGTTGAACTGGTCGGCGTCGGGCCCCTTCGTCTCGACCAGCCACTGCCACTGGGCCGCGGCGGTCTCGACCAGCGAGGTCGGGGTGTCGGCGTTGAACTCGAGCAGCTTCACTGCGCCCGCGCCGTCGTAGGCGAGGTCGAAGCGGCCGTAGACCGTGGGGTCGTCCTCGTCCCACGAGGTGCGCACCAGGTCGTGGAAGCGGGGCGGGATGCCGAACTCGGCGAAGCGGCCCTTCCGCACCACGAGCTCGCACGCCTCCATGCAGAGGTCGAAGAGCTCCGAGGTCGTGCGCTCGAGCAGGTCGATCTCGGCGGGCTCGAAGGAGTAGGCCGCGGACTCGTTCCAGTAGGGGCGGCCGCCCTCGGAGGGGAGGTCGTAGAAGCTGAAGCCGATCTCGTCGCAGCGGGCTCGCCAGTCCGGTCGCGGAGTGAGGGTGTGTCTGCGCATGATGTCCGGCAAGTGTAGGTCGGGCGTCCGCGTGAGGGCAGGGGGTGGCGCCGTCCTCCGCGCTAGCCTCGACGGGAGCGAAAGGCCGTGCCATGACCGCACCCCTCCCGCTCGCGGGCGTCCGCGTCCTCGAGCTCGGCAACTTCATCGCGGCGCCCACCGCGGGCAGGCTGCTCGCCGACTTCGGCGCCGAGGTGATCAAGGTGGAGCGGCCCGGCACGGGGGACGAGCTGCGCCGCTGGCGGCTGCACGAGGGGTCCGAGACCTCGCTCCTCTTCCACACGATCAACCGCAACAAGCGCTCGATCGCGCTCGACCTGCGCACGGACGAGGGGCGCGACGCCGTCCGCCGCCTGGTCGCCGAGTGCGACGTGGTGCTCGAGAACTTCCGGCCCGGCACGCTCGAGCGCTGGGGGATCGGGCCGGCCGTGCTCGACGAGGCCCGACCCGGCATCGTGATCGGCCGCATCTCCGCGTTCGGGCAGACCGGCCCGCTGTCGGCCCGGCCCGGGTTCGCGGCGGTCGCGGAGGCGATGGGCGGGTTCCGCGAGCTGGTCGGCGACCCGGACCGGCCGCCCGTGCGCGTCGGCGTCTCGATCGGCGACTCGATCGCCGGGCTGTACGCGGGCTACGGAGTGATGATGGCGCTGTTCCAGCGCGAGACCCGCCGCTCCGCCGGGCTGGATCCGGCACCGCTGGCGGAGCGGGTCGTCGACGTGGCGCTGCACGAGGCGATGTTCTCGATGACGGAGTCGCTGATCCCCGACTTCCAGGCGCACGGCATCGTCCGGGAGCGCGTCGGCGGGCGGATGGAGGGCATCGCCCCGACCAACGCCTACACCTGCGCCGACGGGGCGAGCATCGTGATCGCGGGGAACGCGGACGCGATCTTCCAGCGGCTGATGGCGGTGATCGGCCGCGCCGACCTGGGCGGGGACCCGGCGCTCGCCTCGAACGAGCAGCGCTGGGCCCGGCGCGACGAGCTGGACGCGGCGATCGGCGCGTGGACGGCGGGCCGCACCGCCGCCGAGGCGCTCGCGGTCCTCGACGACGAGGGCGTCCCATCCGGCCCGATCTACACGGCCGCCGACATCAGCGCGAGCGAGCAGTACGCGGCGCGCGACATGATCCAGGCCTTCGACGTCGAGGACGCCGGCCGCACTCTGCGCGGCGTGGGCTTCCCGGGGATCGTGCCGGTGCTCGGCGGCCGCTCCCTCCCCATCCGCTCGCTCGCGCCCGACCTGGGCCAGGACACCGAGGAGGTGCTGGGGATGCTCCGGCGCACCGGTCCCGCTGCTCCCTCCGCCGACGGGGCCGCTGCTGCTCCCTCCGCCGCCGCTGCCGAGGAGGCCGGCCGGTGACCGCGCTCGCCTCCGCGCGCCTGCGCGACGTCACCCTCCGCGACGGCCTGCAGCTCACCGGCAAGCTCCTGACGACCGAGCACAAGGTCGACCTCGCGCGCACGCTGCTCGCCGCGGGAGTGCCCGAGCTCGAGATCGGCTCGCTCGCGCGCGGCGACCTCGTCCCTCCGATGGCCGACACCCTCGACGTGATCGCCGCGCTCACTCCCGAGGAGCTGGAGCGGTGCTGGGTGTGGGTCGCGACTCCGCGCCACGTCGAGCGTGCGGCCGCCGCGGGGGCGCGCCGCTTCCAGTACTGCTTCTCGGCGTCCGACTCGCACAACCTCGCCAACGTCGGCAGGCCGACCGAGGCGAGCATGGCCGCGATGCCGGAGGCGGTCGCGCTCGCCGAGAGCGTCGGCGGGCGGATCCAGCTGTGCATCGCCACCTCCTTCACCTGCCCGTTCGAGGGCCCGGTCGATCCGGAGCGCGTGCTCGCGATCGCGCGCGACACGCGAGCGGAGGGAGCGGCCGACGTGGTCGTCTGCGACACGCTCGGTCAGGCGCACGCCGGCCAGGTGGCGTCGCTCGTCTCACGCGTGGCCGCGGAGACCCCGCCCCGCGAGATCGTGTTCCACGGCCACGACACCTGGGGCTCGGGCGTCGCGAACGCGATCGCCGCCGTGCAGGCCGGGGCCGCGGTGGTCGACGGCGCGCTCGGCGGCCTCGGCGGCTGCCCCTTCGCACCGGGCGCCAGCGGCAACACGGCGACCGAGGACCTCCTGTTCGCCCTGCGCCCCGACTGGTTCACGCCCGGCGCGCTCGCGGTCCTCGTCGGCGAGTCGGAGGCGCTGCTCGCCGAGCTCGGCGAGCCCGGCCGCTCGAAGGCCGCGCAGGGCGCCCGCTCGAACGCCCCCGCCTTCCCCTGGGCGCTCTGAGCGGATCGTCCCCCGCTCGCCGGTCCGAGGCGTCGCGAACGGTCGCCTCCCGCCGCGGAGGACGACCGTTCGCGACGCCTCGACAGCGTCGTGCGGGTCAGCGCGCGAGCAGCGCGCCGAGGCGTGCGCGCTCGGCGCGGAGGACGTCGACCAGGAGGGAGCCCTCGGGCGCGGCGAGCCAGCGCTCCAGGGCGAGGTCGAAGAGGGCGGAGGCCGCGAGGGCGGCGAGGGCCGCGTCCTCCGGCGCGACTCCGGCGTCGACGAGGGCGGCGCGCATGCTCTCGGCGAGGGCGGCCGACTTCAGGAGCTCGCGCTCGCGCAGCTGCGACTCGGAGCGCACGACGGCACGGCGGGCGGCGATCGGAGCGCGCCAGGTCTGGAGGTCGCCCGAGGCGGCCGCCTCGAGGCCGTGCATCACGAGGTCCATCGGCGCGAGGCCGGCGGGGGCGCCGGCGAGCAGGCGGCCGACGATCTCGGGGAACTCGCGCTCGCGGAGGAAGAGGACGTCGCGCTTGTCGGCGAAGTGGCGGAAGAAGGTGCGGGTGGTGAGCCCGGCGCGCTCCGCGATCGCGGGGACGGTGGTGCCCGCGTAGCCGTGCTCGGCGAAGAGCTCCATCGCCGCCTGCTCGAGGCGGAGGGCGGCGTCGGGGGCCCAGCGTGACATCCGCCCAGGATAGCTGACGACACGACGTGTCATCGGGAGTAGTGTGACGACACGTCCTGCCATCACTTCCGACTGGAGCCGCCCGTGCCCGAGAACGCCGCCGCCCTGCTGACCGCCCCGCGGGCCGACCTCGTCGTCCGCCCCGCTCCGATGCCCGTCCCCGGTCCGGGGGAGGTCCTGCTGCGCAACCGCGCCCTGGCCGTGAATCCGGTCGACGAGATGAAGCAGTGGACGGGCGATCTGATGTTCCGGTGGGTGCCGTACCCGGCGGTGCTCGGGGAGGACGTGGCCGGAGTGGTCGAGGCGGTCGGCCCTGGAGTGACGCGCTTCGCCGTCGGCGACCGGGTCGTCGCGTACGCGGTCGGGATGGAGCGCGGGCGGCGGAACCGCGACGAGGGCGCCTTCCAGGAGTACACGGTCGTGCGCGAGGACCTGGCGGCGCCGATCCCCGACCGGCTGGGCTTCGAGGAGGCGGCGGTGCTGCCGCTCGCGGTCTCGACGGCGGCGACGGCGCTGTTCCAGCGGGACCACCTCGCCCTGCCGCACCCGAGCGTCCCGGTCCGGCCGACGGGCAGGACGGTCGTGGTCTGGGGCGGGACGACGAGCGTGGGGAGCAACGCGATCCAGCTCGCCGTCGCCTCCGGGCACCGCGTGGCGACGACCGCGTCCCCCCGCAACCACGATCGGATGCGCGAGCTGGGCGCCGAGATCGTGCTCGACTACCGCAGCCCCACCGTCGTCGCCGACCTGGTGGCGGCGCTCGCGGGCCACGAGGTCGCGGGGGTGCTCGCGATCGGGACGGGCTCCGGTGCCCCGTCGGTGGCGGTGGCCGCGGGCACCGGAGCGCGACGCGTCGCCCTGGCCAGCCCCTCCGTCTCGTTCGGCTCGCTCCCGCGCCGGCGCGGTGTCAGCGCCGCCTTCGTGCGGACGATGCTGCGCCTGGTCGGCGGCACCGCGGCGCTGCAGATCGCGGCCCGTCGCCGCGGCATCCGCGCCCGCTTCGTCTGGGGCGGCTCGCTGACGACGAACGAGGTGGGGCCGATGCTGTGGCGCGACCACCTGCCGGCGGCGCTCGCCGAGGGCCGTCACGTCTGCGCCCCGGCGCCCGAGGTGGTGGGTGAGGGGCTCGCCGCGCTCCAGCCCGCCCTCGACCGGCTGCACGAGGGTGTGTCGGCGGTGAAGCTGGTCGTCCGGCTCTGAGGGGCGGGTCGCCGCCGCCTGCCCCGCCGTGCCGCGGACCGGCCGCTCCGCCCGCAGCTGCTCCGCCCGAGCCGTGCCGCCGAGTGGCCGCAGCGCCGGAGCCTCGGTATCGTGGCGCGCTCCGACGCGACCCGAGGAGATCCCGTGATCCGCCGCACCGCCCCCGGAGCCGCTGCGCTCCTCCTGCTCGCCCTGACCGGCTGCTCCGCCGGGTCGTCGCCCGCGGCGTCCCCGTCCGCCACTCCGGAGCCCGTCGGCGGCCTCGGGGTCGCCGTCTCGGCGCTCTGCGAGCCCGGCTCCGATCCGCAGTGCGTCCCGGTCGGCGGGCAGGACGTCCTCGTCGATCCCGAGGACTTCACCCGCGCGGGCGTCGCCGCGGTCGAGGCCGATCCGAGCACGGGAGTCGTCGACGTCCGGTTCGACGAGGCGGGCGCCGCCCTCCTGCGTCGCGGCTCGCAGGCGGCCATCGACGAGGGGGCCGACGCCCGGCTCCTCCTCCGCGTGGGCGACCGGGTCGAGTCGGCGCTCTCCGTGATGCAGCCGATCGAGGGCGACACCGTGCAGATCGTTCCCGCGGAGGGCGACGCGCAGGGGCTGGTCGACCGGATCCTCGCCGGCTGACGCCCGCCTAGGATCGGCGCATGGCGAAGGGTTTCCGCACGGAGCGCACGCAGGCGCTCCTCCTCGCGCAGCCCTGGGCGCTCTCGCTGGTGAGCGCCGTCTTCGTGGCGGGGATGCTCTGGCTGGCGGCGGACGCGGGCTGGGATCTCGGCGCGGTCGTCGGCGGCGGACGCCGGCACGCGCCGCTGTGGCTGGTGCTCCTGCTCGGCCTGCCGCTGTTCGGCGCCGGAGTGGTGCTCGGTGCGGTCCGGCAGGTGCGGCTCCTGCGGCGGCCGGCGGCGCCGCCCGTCCCGAGTCCGGAGGCGGAGCGGCTGCGGCGCGAGGGCCCGGGCTGGCTCAGCCGGCGCGAGGACGAGCGAGCGGCGCAGGGCGGGACCGGGAGCGCGCAGGGCGGCACCGGCGGCACACCGGACGTGATCGGCAGCGCTCCCGACGGCACGGACGACCCGCGCGACGAGGCCCGCTGACCGCGCCTCAGAGGTGCAGCATCCCCCAGTCGATGATCACGGCCAGCGCCGTGTAGGCCGCGGCCACTGCTCCGACCGCCTTGCCCGCGCGGTCGAGGTCGGCCTGCGGGTCCGGACCGGCGTCGGCGACGACCCGGAGCAGCGCTCCGACCAGCGCGATCAGCGTGATCGCCAGGATCCAGACCTTGAGCGACGCGTGCGGATCGACATGCGCGAGCGTCAGCGCGACGACCGGCACCGCCACCACGAGCACCGACGCCAGCACCAGGAGGCAGCCGCGCCGGGTGAGGCCGGTCGGCCCGAAGGAGCCGCCGCGCATCCAGGCGCGCACGCGCTGCCTCCGCGACGCGGGCGGACCGCCGGCGGAGTCCGCGTCGGTCGAGGGCCCCCAGTCCTGCGCGGTCGTCATCGCGCGGTGCCGGAGCGGTCGGGAGTCGGGCTGGGCCGCATCGGGTCCTCCAGGAGACGAGGGGGCACGTCGGACGGTGGTGCCGACCCCTCAGTCTCGGGAGCGCCTCCGGCAGCGGCAAGCGCCTCTTCCGGACATGTCCGGAAGAGGACGCTCAGGCCCGTCCCTGCAGGATCAGATTCCAGTACACCCACGGCAGGACGCGGCGGTCGGCGAGGTAGGTGAGGCGCCGCTCCTTCGCCAGGCCCGTCCAGAAGGGGACGGTCGGCTTCGGGCGGTAGCGGTCGTCGAACTCGGCGAACACCACGCTCGACCGCGAGACCACGAAGGGGCAGACGGAGTAGCCGTTGTACACGCGGGGGAGCGGGCGGCCCTTCTGCGCGGCGACGAGGTTCTTCGCGAGCGTGGTGGTCTGCTGGCGCAGTGCTCCTCCGGACTTCGAGTTGACCGTGGCCGCCGCGTCGCCGAGCGACCACACGTCGGGGAACCGCGGGTGCCGCAGGGTCAGCGGGTCGACCTCGACGAAGCCGCCCTCGTCGCCCTCGGCGGCCAGTCCGGTGCCGGCCAGCCAGTCGGGGGCCGACTGCGGGGGCACGGCGTGCAGCACGTCGTACGACAGCGTCTCGCGCGGGCCGTCGGTCGAGCGCCGCGCGCGGTCGGGGCCGGGGAGGGCGGTCGCGCGCTCGTCGACGGCGAGGACGACCCGCCGCTCGGCCGCGTCGACCTCGACCAGCTCGCGGCCGTAGCGGACCTCGATCCCGTACTCCGCCACCTTCCGCTCGAGCTCGGAGTCGATCAGCGGCATCCCGAACAGCGTGGGGGTCGGCACGACGAGCACGACGCGGATGCGGTCGAGGACGCCGGTCGCGCGCCAGTAGTCGCAGGCGAGGTACATCGGCTTCTGGGAGGCGCCGGAGCAGGTGCCGGGGCCGCCGGGCTGCGTGAAGACGACGGTGCCGGAGCGGACCTCGCGGAGCACCTGCGACGCCTTGCGGGCGTACTCGTACTCGTAGTTGGACACTCCGAACGGCGAGTCCATCGCCTCCTGGAGCCCGGGGACCGCGGCCCAGTCCTTCTGGATCCCGGGGCAGACGACGAGCTGCCCGTAGCCGACGGTGCGGCCGGAGAGGAGGGTGACCGTGTGCGCGACCGGGTCGATCGTCTCGACGCGGTCCTGGATCCAGACGACTCCCTTCGGCGTCACCGAGCCCTGGGGCCGGGTCGCCGCGGAGGCGGGTGCGGTGCCGCCCGCGACGTGGGAGAGCATCGGCTGGTAGACGTGGGTCGACCGGGGCTCGATCACCGCGACGTCGTCCACTCCGGAGCGCCGCAGCCGTCCCGCGGTCGAGAGTCCGGCGTTGCCGCCGCCGATGATGAGGACGTCGTGGCGGGCCGCGCCGGGATCGGTCATGGCCTCACCCTAGGGGCGCGCCGGGGTGAGCGGACGGGCTTGCGCAGACCCGCGGAAGGGGGGTGCGCTAGGAGGGCCCAGGGACGGTGATCCCGCACGGCCGCCCGGCTCGCGTCAGGCCGCCTCGAGCGCCTGGATCGCGGTCCTCGCGGTCGCGCAGGGGTAGGAGTCGTACCCGTCGTGGGCGTCGAAGGCGCGGCACTCGGCGCAGCGCAGCCGCACTCCGGCGCCGCCCTCGAGGACGCGCTCGGGGCGGTGCCCGTGCAGGATGACGGCGAGGCTCGCGACGAGGGGGTCGCTGCTCACCAGCGCGCTCCGCAGCGCCTCCGACCGGCGGCGGAGGTAGTCGTCCGCCACGGCGTCGATCGACTGCTCGGGGAGGTCCGGCTCGGGCCAGGAGGCGGGCCGCTCGACGGGCAGGTCGAGCTCGTCGAAGCCCATCGACCAGTCCGGGAAGCGGCGCTGCTCGTGCACGCTGGTCCAGACGGTGACCATGCCCTCGTGCCGCGGGTCGGCGAGGATCCGCGCGTAGAGCGAGCGCACGTCAGACTCCTCGCCCTCGAGCAGCTGCATCACGCGGCGGCCGCGGAAGACGAGCATCCCCGAGACGCCGTGCTCGACGTTGTTGCGGCGGCTCGTCTCGAGCAGCCGGCGGATCTCCCCCGAGCCCAGGTCGCGGTCGAGGGTGCTGACGTAGACGACGGTGAAGACGAGGGAGTCGCGCCGCGGCGAGTGCTCGACGAGGTGGAGCGTCGCGGGGGAGCGGGCGCCGGTCTCGGGATCCATCAGGGCCGCGACCTCCGGGAACTCGAGCCAGATCAGGTCCTCCGGAGCGCTCGGCTCCACGGCGGTGACCGCCGGGACCGCGTCCAGCCACTGCGTCCGCTGGCGGAGGTCGGCGGCGACGGCCTTCTCGTCGAGCCCGGGCAGGAGGCCTGCGGCGCCGGAGACGAAGAGGCTCGTCGCGGAGTTGAGCAGCAGCGTCACGACCGTCGCGTGGCCGTCGCCGCCGAGCACGGGGAGCTCGACACTGTCGGTGCGGCCGTGAGCGGCGAGCCCGGAGGCGTAGGAGACGAGTGCGTCGGCGACCGCGTCCCCCACCTGGAAGGTCGCGCCGGCGTACTGGATCTGCTTCACAGCCCTACGATGCGCCTGCGGCGGATCCACGGGTAGGGGTACCGGTGCCGGGTGGAGCGTGCAGGGGTCGCGGCTGCTCCCGTCCGAGGAGCACGGAGCGGCGGGACCGCGCCCAGTCGGCCGTCGAGCGGGCCGGCGTCCCCGTGATCCGCTCGACCTCGTCGGTGAGCACGTCGACGCCGTCCAGGCCGCGGCGGGCGACGACTCCGAACTGCCGACGGAGCCCCTCCGCCTGCCACGCGGACATGCCGGCGAGGCGCAGGACCCCGGCGAACACGCGGCTGGGCAGGTGCAGGTAGCGGACGCGCCGCCCCAGGCCCGCGGTCAGCTCGCGGGCGGCGCCGGGTCCGTCGAGCAGGGCCGGTCCGGTGAGGACGGGCTCGGCGCCGGTGTGCCCTCCCGCCTCGAGGACGTGCGCGGCGACCCGGGCGATGTCGGCGGTGTCGATCCACGGGATGACGCCGCGCCCCATCGTCTGCGGGAGCAGACCGCGCGAGATCGCGGGCGCCGAGGGCTCGAGGTTCGTCAGGAAGCCCGAGGCGTGGAGGATCGTCGCGGGCAGCCCGGAGGCGCGCACCCGCTCGTCGGTCCGCCAGATCGCGCGGCCCCAGGGGAGCGGCGAGTGCTCGGCCGCGTCGCCGCCGGAGAGCTGCACGAGCGCGCGGACGCCCGCCTCCTGGGCGGCGCGGACGGCGGTGGCGCCGTGCTCGGCCTGGCGCGGGGTGGCGGCGGTGACCAGGAAGAGCTGGTCGGCGCCCCGGAGGGCGGCGGTCAGCGCGGCCCCGTCGCCGAGGTCGGCGATCCGTGCGTCGAGGCCGCGGGCCGCGAGGGCCGCCGCCTGCTCGGGCCGGCGGACGATCGCGCGGACGGGCGCGCCGGCCGCCACGAGCCGCTCGAAGGTCTTGCCGCCGACGTCGCCGGTGACTCCGGTGATCGCGATCACATCGCTCATGATTCCTCCTAGGTATCAACTAACTGATACTCGAAGACTACGCCGCTACGCTCGGTCCATGTCCTCGGAGTTCTCCCTGACCCGCGACGACGTCGACGCGATCGCCGCCTGGACGGTCATCCGCGCCGCCCGCGACCTGGCGAGGCGGGTCGGCGACGCGCTCGCGCCGGTCGGGCTCAGCCCGGTCGAGTTCGGCGTGCTGGCACAGCTCTCGGCGGCCGACGGGCTGACGCAGGCCGACCTCGCCCGCGCCGTCGGCGTCCGCCCGCAGAGCATGACCGCCCTGGTCGCCGGGCTGGCGGAGCGGGGCCTGCTCGACCGGGGCGCCGAGCGCGGCCGCGGCCGTCACTCCCGGATCGCCCTGACCCCGGCGGGGCGCGACCTCCTCGCGGCCGCCTACCCGCTCGTGCGGGCCGGCAACGCGTGGTTCGGCGGCGAGGAGCGCGCCGACGCCGTCGCGACCGCGCTGCGCCCGCTGCTCGGCGGGCAGTCGGGCCCGGGGCACGAGGTCCCCTGAGCGGACGGGGCGGGGAGGCTCGGCAGCGGGAGAGACGGCTCCTCCTCCGAGCGCTCGTGCACACCCGGCCCCCTCGCGGGTGCCACCGGTACCCTGGTGCGGTGCCCCTGACCCTCCCTCCGCTGAGCCGCGCCCGCGCGCGCGCCGCCGCGGCGTACCCGACCCGGCAGCTGCTGACCAAGCGCGCCTCGGGCACGAACGGATGGCTCAGCTCGTGGGGGACGAACGCGCACGGCGAGATCGCCGGCTGCCCCCCGCCGCGCGGCTGACCCGCGACCGCCCCTCCTCCGGAGGAGGGGCGGTCGCGTCCCCGCGCACGCCCACCCCTCCGGAC
>NZ_PSWD01000022.1:0-54152 GCF_002931705.1 Rathayibacter sp. AY1C5 | reverse complement strand
CCCCCTCCGCCACCCCGCCCGACGCCGCCGATCCCCTCACCGGCGAGGACCCGGTCCGCACGCCGCCCCTGCTCCACGACCTCGACGGAGTGGACGTCGACGTCGACATCACCCCTCCGGCGCAGCCCGGCTCCCTCTCGCTCTCCGTCGCCGCCGACGCCGTCGACCTCGCCGAGTCGGACTCCACCGCCCTCCAGCGCCGGTTCACGGGCGGGCTCCCCACGGTCACCGTCACCGACTCGCGCGTCGGCGCGCAGAACGACTGGTACGTCCTCGCCTCGGCGAGCGCCCTCACCGGCGCGAGCGCCTCGATCGGAGCCGACCACCTCGGCTGGACCCCGCGCCTGATCACCGGCACCGGCGCCGTCGCGGGCGATCCGGTCGCCTCCTCCCTCGAGGGCGGCGCGGGCCTGCGCGACGCGCTGCTGCTCGGAGCCGCCGGCGGGGCCGGCACCTGGAGCGCCGACGCCGAGCTGCGGCTGCTGGCCGAGCCGGACGTCGAGGCCGGCTCCTACCGCTCGACGATCACGCTGTCGCTGTTCGCCTAGGCGCGGACCAGCGCAACGGCCGGGGACCGCGCCCCGCGGTCACTCCTGAGCGACCGCGACCGCCACGACGAGCGCGGAGTGGACCGTCGGCTCCGAGACGGCGAAGTAGCGGCTCGAGCCCTCGATCCAGGCCTCGGTCGCACCCTCCCTGGTGCGGAAGCGGACGGGCTCGTCGCTCGAGGTCCCACGCCCGTCGGCCTTCGCGACCGCCTGCGAGCGCAGATCGGCGAGCACCTGCTCCGCCGTCGTCGCCCCGGAGGCCACGCGGTCGCGGACGGTGCGGGCGCGCACCGCGTCGATCCCGATGTCGCGTCCGGTCGCCAGCGCCGCGACCACCGCGCCGTCGCAGTGCGCGATGCTGATCCGCATCCGCTCCAGCGCCGGGTGCTCGCCGCCGAGCACCGGGCGGCCGTGCGGTCCGGAGCAGCGCTCGCAGCGCGCGTCCACGGCGACCTCGAGGGGATCGATCCCGAGCGTCTCGGCGGCAAGCTCGCGCACGAGGACCCGGCCGAGGAGGAAGCCGTCCCGGACCTCGCGCCGACTCGTCGCCTCGTAGCGCAGGCGCTCGGCGAGGGTGAGCAGGCGCAGCATCCGGTGGCGGGCGGAGTCGAGGACCTCGGGCCGCGCCCAGCGCAGCTGCACGTCGTCGGTGGCGAGGAGGGGGAGTCCGGTCATGCCCCGGACGCTACGCACGCCAGGCGACATCGGCGTGACGGGAGGGTGGCCGGAGGGAGACGGGCCGCTGTTGACTGGGAGGCGTGCAGACCTTCCTCCCCTACCCCGACTTCCACCGCAGCGTCCGCGCCCTCGACGGCAAGCGGCTCGGCAAGCAGCGCGTCGAGACGCTGCAGGTCATGCGGGCGCTGACCGTCCCGGGGTACGGCTGGCAGAACCACCCCGTCACGCGGATGTGGCGGGGCTACCGGCCGGCGCTGATGACCTACCAGCGCGAGACCTGCGCGGAGTGGACGGAGCGCGGCTTCGCCGACACGTGCCTCGTGAAGACCGAGGAGGCCCTCGCCGCCGCCCCGGAGGATCTCGCCGCCTACCTGACCGGCGACTACCCGCTCCCGCCGTGGTTCGGCGACGAGCGGCTGCACCTCTCGCACCGCTCGAAGCTCGTGGCCAAGGACGAGGACCACTACGGCCCGCTGTTCCCCGGCACGCCGCCGGGGCTCGACTACCTCTGGCCCGTCGGCGCCTGAGCTCAGGCCGCGGGCGGGCGGAGGAACGGGATCGCGATGCGCGGACGGAACACCTCGCGCTGGTTCGCCTTCACCAGTCCGCAGATGATCAGCACGAAGTGCACCAGCCAGAGCACGGCGAACAGCGTGATCGGGATGCCGATCGGGTAGAAGCCCTTCGCGAGCGGGGTGTCGGAGGCGGCGAAGAGCAGCACGACGTGCGCGCCGAGCGTCACGACCCCGATCAGGATCACCGTCAGACCCCAGTTCGCCGCGTTCCGCGCGTTCTCGGCGGCGAGCCCGCCCTTTCTCCGGGCGGAGGGGTACACGGACGCCATGACGATGCCGCCCACGATCAGGCTGAGGAACGGGATCCCGATGAACGCGAGGAAGCCGAGAGCGTACGAGAGGGCGCCCGTGGGCGGTGCGGGGACGGCCTGCGGGGGCGCGACCGGAGCGGCCTCCGGGGTCGTCGCGTCGGCCGGTCCGGGGTCGGAGGAGGGGCTCGCCATGCCGACAGCCTAGGGAACACCGTCCCCCGGGTGGCGGTCAGGGTCTTTTCAGGCCTCTGGCCGGGCCTTCGTCTTCGGGGGCTCTCGGGTTAGTCTGTCGAGGTTGACCTGCCGCACGGAGCGTGCAGGGCGTCGGCCGCGGTCGTCGCAGCATCCGGGGGGATTCGCGAAGGAGAAGGTTTGGCGTCCGACAGAAGGACCACCGGTGGTGTGGTCAAGGCGATCGTGGGCTTCCTGGGCATGAGCGTCGTGGCCGGAGTCCTCGTGACCGCCACCGTCACCCCGGCTGTGGCGCTCGCCGGAGTCGCCGCGAACCAGTCGATCGGCGTCTTCGACGGCCTGCCCGACTACCTCGAGGTCGACAAGCTCTCCGAGAAGAGCAACATCTACGCGACCGGCTCCGACGGCCCGCAGCTGCTCGCCTCCTTCTACGTCGAGAACCGCGTCGAGGTGCCGCTCGACCGCATCGCCCAGGCCGCCAAGGACGCCGCCGTCTCGGGTGAGGACCCCCGCTTCTACGACCACGGCGGAGTCGACCTCCCCGGCACGCTCCGCGCCGTCGCGCAGACCTATGTGCTCGGCAACGACGTGCAGGGCGGATCCTCGATCACCCAGCAGTACGTGAAGAACGTCCTCGTCGAGAAGGCCGTCCGCAACATCTCGGACGACGCCGAGCGCGCGGCCGCGATCGACGAGGCCACCCGGACCTCCCCCGAGCGGAAGCTCCGCGAGATGAAGCTCGCCATCGGGCTCGAGAAGCAGTACACGAAGGACCAGATCCTCCAGGGCTACCTCAACATCGCGTTCTTCGGAGGCACCACCTACGGCCTCGAGACCGCCGCGAACTACTACTACGCGACCTCGGCCGCGGACCTCTCGATCGCCCAGGCCGCGAGCCTCATCGCGATCGTCAACAACCCGGCCGTCCTGCGGATCGACCAGCCCGACAACCCGGACAACGGCGCCGCGAACGGCTACGCCCGCAACAAGGACCGCCGCGACTACATCATCGGCAAGATGCTCGAGGAGGGGAAGATCTCGCAGGAGGACCACGACGCCGCCGTCGCCGCTCCGATCGAGCCCCGCATCACCCAGCCCAGCACCGGCTGCTCGACCGCGGGCAACGCGGGCTTCTTCTGCGACTACGTCACCAACGTCCTGAAGAACAACGAGATCTTCGGCGCCGACGAGGACACCCGCTGGACCAACTTCCGCCGCGGCGGCCTCGACGTCTACACGACGCTCGACGTCGGCCTGCAGGACGCGGCCGTCGCCGCCGTCGACGCGCAGGTCCCGCAGACCTGGAACTTCGACGTCGGAGCCGTCTCGGTCAGCGTCGAGGTCGGATCCGGGCGCGTGCTCGCGATGACGCAGAACAAGAAGTACTCGCAGGATCCGGACGTCCTCACGACGGACCCGTCCTACAGCGCCGTGAACTACAGCACCGATCGGGCCAACGGCGGATCCTCCGGGATCCAGCCGGGCTCGACCTACAAGCTCTTCACCCTGGTGGAGTGGCTGAAGGAGGGCCACAGCATCAACGAGTCGGTCGACGGGACGCGCAAGTCCACCTGGGGCACCTTCACGGACTCCTGCGTCTCCGGCGGCACCGACACGAGCAACGAGACGAGCGCGAAGAACGACGAGGGCGGAACCGGCGAGGTCGGCACCCCGGTGTCCTTCACGAAGACCTCCCTCAACACCGGCTTCGTCGGCATGGCCCGTGAGCTCGACCTGTGCGGCATCCGCGACACCGCGGTCGACATGGGCGTGAAGCAGGGCAGCGGCGAGGAGCTCGAGCACAACCCGTCGTCGGTGCTCGGCACGAACTACGTCTCGCCCCTCTCGATGGCCGGCGCCTTCGCCACCATCGCCTCCGGCGGCACGACCTGCGACCCCGTCGCGATCGACCGCATCACCGACTCCGCCGGAGCCGACCAGCCGGTGCCCCCGGCGAACTGCCGCCAGTCGATCGACCGCAACGTCGCCGCCACCGCGGCCGTCGCGCTGCAGGCGACCTTCACCGGCGGAGGGACGGCCGTGGCCTCCCGCACCGGCGACGGCGTTCCGCTGATCGGCAAGACCGGCACCACCGACGACGCGAAGGCCACCTGGATGACCGGAGCGAGCACCCGCGTCGCGACCGCCGTCGGCGTGTTCAACGTGAAGGGCGACGCGAACCTGCGCCTCGGCCGCTACTCCTTCGACTCCGGATCCGCCGCCACCGCGCGCCACCGCATCTGGCCGGTCGTCATGCGCGCCGCCGACGCGACGTACGGCGGGACGGAGTTCCCGGAGGCCGACGGCTCGCTGCAGGTCGTCCCGAAGGTCGACATCCCGGATGTCGTCGGGCTCTCCTCCGCCGACGCCGAGGCCAAGCTCGAGGCGGCCGGCTTCGGCGTCGTGCAGGGCGGCACGGAGGCGAGCGACGCCGCGGTCGGGACGGTCACCCGCGCCGACCCGTCGGGCTCGGCCCCGCGCGGCACCGCGATCACCGTGTTCACCAGCTCCGGCAACCAGAAGACCGTGCCGAACGTGACGGGCCAGGATCTGGAGGCCGCGAAGAACGCCTTCGGCGCAGCCGGCTTCACGAAGATCACGCTCGCCTGCGCCGAGGACCCGAAGGCGCCCGACGCCGGCCAGGTCACCGGGCAGGAGCCGGCCGGCGGCTCCCCCGTCGCTCCGGACGCCACGCTGAAGGTGACGATCACCGCGAAGAAGTGCCCCTGACCGGCGCCTGACGGCTCGCGAGAACGCGTCCGGCCCGCGAGGATCCTCGGATCCCGCGGGCCGGACGCGTTCCTGTCGGACGACGGCGTCGGAGCCGGCGCTACTGCCCGCGGCCCCGGATCGCGCCGACGATCGCGACGGTCGCGAAGTAGACGATGAGGGCCAGCACGCCGAACGAGGCGAGCGCCCCGCTGGCCTCGGCCCAGGGCCGTCGCTCGTCCGTCATGGTGCCGGGCATGACGATGTCGAGGGCGAACATGCCCACCGCCAGGGCGAAGCAGACGAGGCTCAGCACGAGCAGCGCCCGGACCGCCTTGCCCACGGGGTCGTAGTAGCGCGGGTTCGACATCGTGCCTCCGGTTCTCGTGCTCTCGTGTCTATCCCGCCCGGACCGCTGTGGCAAGCCGTGGGGACGCGAAGACCCCCGCCCCTCCCTCTCCGCGGGCGCCGTTCGTGACGACGGGCGGTGCCGTCGTCACGAGCGGTGTCTCGCGGGAGGAGGAGGGACGGGGGTCGGAGCGGGACCGGCTACGCGGCCAGCGGGAGGGCGGCGGCCGAGGTCACCAGCAGCTCGCCGGCGACGGCGTCGACGCGGACCGCGCCTCCGTCGGAGACCTCGCCGCTGACGAACAGGTCGGCGATCCGGTCGTCGATGGAGCGCTGGACGAGCCGGCGCAGGGGCCGGGCGCCGTACTGCGGCTCGTAGCCGTTCTCGGCGAGCCAGTCGACGGCCGCCTCCGTCACCTCGAGCGTCACCTCGCGGGGAGCGAGGCGGGAGCGCGTGGTGTCGAGGACGATGCCGACGATCTCCCGCAGCTGCTCGCGGCCGAGGCGGCGGAACAGGACGATCTCGTCGATCCGGTTGAGGAACTCGGGGCGCATCGCCTCGCGGAGACGGCCCATGACGCGATCGCGCAGGTCCTTCTCCGAGGCGAAGCCCTCGGCCGACGCGTCGGTCTGAGCGACGAAGCCGAGCGCACCCGACCGCGAGGCCAGGAACTCCGAGCCGAGGTTCGAGGTCATGATGATCACCGTGTTGCGGAAGTCGACCGTCCGCCCCTGGCCGTCGGTCAGACGCCCGTCGTCGAGCACCTGCAGCAGCAGGTTGAACACGTCGGGGTGCGCCTTCTCGATCTCGTCGAAGAGGACCACCGAGTACGGGTTCCGGCGCACGCGCTCGGTCAGCTGACCGGCCTCGTCGTAGCCGACGTACCCGGGGGGGGCGCCGACCAGCCGCGAGACCGTGTGACGCTCGCCGAACTCGCTCATGTCGAAGCGGATGACCGACTGCTCATCAGCGAAGAGGGAGCCCGCGAGGGTGCGCGCCAGCTCCGTCTTGCCGACACCGGTCGGGCCGAGGAAGAGGAACGAGCCGACCGGGCGCGAGGAGTCGCCGAGGCCTGTGCGGCTGCGGCGGACGGCCCGGGCGACCGCGGTGACCGCGTCGTCCTGGCCGATGACCCGCTGGTGCAGCTCGGTCTCGAGGTGCGCGAGGCGCTCGCGCTCCCCCTCCGTGAGCCGCGACACCGGGATGCCGGTGGCGCGAGCGATGACGGCCGCGATCTCGGTCTCGCCGACGACCGCCTCCGCGGGGGCGCTGCCGGTGGCCGCGTCGAGCTCCGCCTGCACGGCGCTGATCTCGTCGCGGACGCGGGACGCCTCCTCGTAGTGCTCGGCCGAGACGGCCGCGTTCTTGTCGGCCTCCAGGGTCGCCAGACGCTCGAGCAGAGCTCCGGTGTCGACGCCGGCTCCGAGGCGGAGGCGGACGCGCGCGCCGGCCTGGTCGATCAGGTCGATCGCCTTGTCGGGCAGCACGCGGTCGGTGAGGTACCGGGCCGAGAGCTCGACGGAGGCGCGGAGGGCCTCGTCCGTGAAGCGCACGCGGTGGTGCTCCTCGTAGGCGGGGCGCAGGCCGTGCAGGATGGCGACCGCGTCCTCGATGCCGGGCTCGCCGACGCGGACCGGCTGGAAGCGCCGCTCCAGTGCCGGGTCCTTCTCGATGGTGCGGTACTCCTTGAGCGTGGTGGCGCCGACGAGGTGCAGCTCGCCTCGGGCCAGACGCGGCTTGAGGATGTTGCCCGCGTCCATGCCGCCCTCGCCGCCGCCGCCCGCACCGACGACGGTGTGGACCTCGTCGATGAAGACGATCAGCTCGCCGGAGTGCGCCGCGATCTCGTCCATGGTGCCGGTGAGGCGCTCCTCGAAGTCGCCGCGGTAGCGGGTGCCGGCCAGCATGCCGGGGAGGTCGAGCGAGATCACGCGCTTGCCGCGCAGCTGCTCGGGGACCTCCTCCGCCACGATCGCGCGGGCCAGGCCCTCGACGATCGCGGTCTTGCCGACGCCGGCCTCGCCGACGAGCACCGGGTTGTTCTTGGTGCGGCGGCTGAGGATCTCGACGGTCTGCTCGATCTCGTCGGCGCGCCCGATGACCGGGTCGAGCCGGCCCTCGCGGGCGAGAGCGGTGAGGTCGGTGCCGAACTTGTCGAGCATCGGAGTGTCGGAGGCGGGCTGTCCCGCCTCCTGCTGCTGCGGGGCCTCGGTCTCGCGCATGCCCTGGGTGAGGGCCTCGGCGGTGACGCCGGCGCGGGCGAGGACCTGCCCGGCGGGGGCGTCCTGGCCGAGCACGAGCGCGAAGAAGAGGTGCTCGGGCTCGATGTAGGTCGAGCCGCTGGAGCGGGCGACCTGGTAGGCGTGGAACAGCGCGCGCTGCGCGCTGGGGGTGATGGTGGCCGCGTTCTGCGAGGCGTGGGCCTCGTCGGCCTGCGGGAGGCGCGCCTCCGCGGCGGTGGCGATGGCGGCGGGGTCGACGCCGATGCGGCGCACGGCCTGCGAGACGGTCTCGTCGTCGATGAGCACGCGGAGCACGTGCAGGGCGTCGAGCTCGGTCTGGCCGCGCTCGAGGGCGAAGCGTCCTGCGGACTGCAGGATGTCGCGGGTACGGGCGGTGAGGAATCGGCTGAGGTCGATCGACCGCGCCGCGCGGGCGCGCTCACCGTCGAGGTAGCGGGCGAGGAAGTCGTCGAACGAGCTCGCTCCGGCCTCGCTGTAGTTGTCGGGCACCTGTCCTCCTGAGGAAGTTGAGTCGGTTACGCTCAAGTTCAACGCAGGATTGCCGTTCCTATTCCCAGCCCTCCCCCGCGAGATGCCGCTTCGGTCCGCGGCACACCGCGGCGGGCGTTCCGACCGGCGTCTCGCGGGGACGGGAAGAGGCACGGACTCCGGGGAGTCCGTGCCTCTCTGCGCCGACGCGCATTTCCTCCGGGGTGGGAGCTCTAGGGGACGAGGTAGCCCGCCGCGCGGAACAGCTCGTACCACTCCGGCCGCGTGAGCGGCAGATCGGAGCCGAGGGCCGCATCGCGCACGCGCTGCTCGTTGGTCGTGCCGAGCACGACCTGCATGCCCGCCGGATGGCGGGTGATCCAGGCGGTGGCCACGGCGATCGCCGGGACCTCGTAGGTCGCTGCGAGCCGGTCGATGACGGCGTTCAGCTCGGGGTAGGCCGGGTTGTCGAGGAAGACGCCGGTGAAGAACCCCGCCTGGAAGGGCGACCAGGCCTGGACGGTGATGTCGTTCAGGCGGCAGTAGTCGAGGATGCCGGCGTCGCGCATGACGGACTGGTCCTCGCCGACCATGTTGGAGGCGACACCCTGCGCGATCAGCGGCGCATGAGTGATCGAGAGCTGCAGCTGGTTCGCCACGATCGGCTGGTTCAGCGACTTCTTCAGCAGCTCGATCTGGTACGGCGTCTGGTTCGAGACGCCGAAGTGCTTCACCTTGCCGGACGCGTGCAGCTCGTCGAACGCGCGGGCCACCTCATCGGGCTCGACGAGCGCGTCGGGCCGGTGCAGGAGCAGCACGTCGACGTAGTCGGTGCGCAGCGCCTTCAGCGAGCCCTCGACCGAGGCGATCAGATGCTCGTACGAGAAGTCGAAGTAGGGGCCGTCCGGGACGATGCCCGCCTTGGTCTGCAGGACGACCTGCTCGCGCTCCGACGGGGTGAGCGCCATCGCCTCGGCGAAGCGCTCCTCGCAGCGGTGCAGCTCGCCGCCGTACACGTCGGCGTGGTCGAAGAAGTCGATGCCGGAGTCGCGGGCGGC
Source organism: Rathayibacter sp. AY1C5 (assembly GCF_002931705.1). NCBI lineage: Bacteria > Bacillati > Actinomycetota > Actinomycetes > Micrococcales > Microbacteriaceae > Rathayibacter > Rathayibacter sp. AY1C5. Next base: position 45,081 of record NZ_PSWD01000022.1, on the reverse strand, counting down.
GCCGACGAGGCCGCGGATCGCCTCGTCGCTCATCTCGGGGATGCGCATGAGGCCGAGGACGACGTTCGGGGAGTCGACACCGGAGGTGCCGAGGGGGACGTGCTTCACAGGGAGTGCTCCTTCGTTGGATACCTCGTCCACGGTAGGCGCCCCGCCTGGGCGCCGTCCAACAGGGGGTGCTGGTGCGATTCATCCGGCGGAGTGGTCAATCGGCGGAGGGTGTTCAGCCTGCAGGAAGAACGTGCTGCCCGGGCCAGGATCCCGCGGCAGGACGGGAGCTCTCCGTCGTTCTTCCTGAGTTGTGAACGGCTTGTCCGACCGCTGGGACGGTGGAAGGCTGCCGCCATGACGATCGAGGTGCGCGCGGCCACCGTCTTCGACGACCTGGCGACGATGGTCGGCCCGAAGCGCCCCGACGCGAGCGTGTGCTGGTGCCTGAGCTACCGGCTCCGCTCCTCCGTCGAGAACCGGGCTCTCGCCGGTCCCGCTCGCGGTGCCCGGGTGCGGGAGCTCGTCGCGGAGGACCCTCCGCCCGGCGTCCTCGCGTACGACGGCGAGGAGGTGGTCGGCTGGGCGGCGGTGCACCCCCGGGCCGACACGAGCTACGCGACGAACCGGCGCATCCCGCACGTGGACGCCCTCGACGTGTGGAGCGTGTGGTGCCTGCGCGTGCGGCCCGGCTTCCGCGGACGCGGGATCTCGCATCCGCTGCTCGAGGGCGCCGTCGAGTTCGCCCGATCGCAGGGGGCACCGGCGATCGAGGGCTACCCGGTCGACAACGCCGGCACGGAGGTCGACCTGACGATGGCGTACGTCGGCACGCGCTCGCTGTTCGAGCGCGCCGGCTTCGAGAAGGCCGCGGACACGACCTCGGTGCTCGACGGCTTCCCCCGGGTGCTGATGCGCCTGGCCCTCTGAGGCGCGCACGACGGCCGCTCCGGCCCCGCTCCGCGAGACACCGACGTACCGCGCGAGGCGCCGCCGACAGGACGGCGCCTCGGCGACAGGGCGGCGCCTCGCCGGGTGCGGTGACCCGGCGCCCGCCCGCCGCCCGGAGATGAGGAACGGCCCCTCACCCGCGAGGGGAGGGGCCGTTCGCCGTGGAGGTCGGGACGTGGTGTCGACGCCTAGAAGTCCCAGTCCTCGTCCTCGGTGTTCACGGCCTTGCCGATCACGTAGGAGGAGCCGGAGCCCGAGAAGAAGTCGTGGTTCTCGTCCGCGTTGGGCGAGAGGGCCGACAGGATCGCGGGGTTCACATCGGTGACCTGCTTGGGGAACATCGGCTCGTAGCCGAGGTTCATCAGCGCCTTGTTGGCGTTGTAGTGCAGGAACTTCTTGACGTCCTCGGTCAGGCCGAGCTGGTCGTAGAGGTCCTGCGTGTACTGCGCCTCGTTGTCGTAGAGCTCGTAGAGCAGCGAGAACGTGTAGTCCTTGATCTCGTCGCGCTTGGCCTGGTCGACCCGCTCGAGCCCCTTCTGGAACTTGTAGCCGATGTAGTAGCCGTGCACGGCCTCGTCGCGGATGATCAGGCGCACGAGGTCGGCCGTGTTGGTGAGCTTGGCGCGCGAGGACCAGTACATCGGCAGGTAGAAGCCCGAGTAGAAGAGGAACGACTCCAGCAGCGTGGAGGCGACCTTCCGCTTCAGCGGGTCGTCGCCGCGGTAGTAGTCCATCACGATGGACGCCTTCTTCTGCAGGTTCGGGTTCTCCATCGACCAGCGGAAGGCCTCGTCGATGTCCTGAGTGTTCGACAGGGTCGAGAACACCGAGGAGTACGACTTGGCGTGGACCGACTCCATGAACGCGATGTTCGTGTAGACGGCCTCCTCGTGAGGCGTGATCGCGTCCGGGATGAGCGAGACGGCGCCGACGGTGCCCTGCACGGTGTCGAGCAGGGTGAGCCCGGTGAACACGCGCATGGTGAGCTGCTGCTCCTGGTGCGTGAGCGTGTTCCACGACTGGATGTCGTTCGACAGCGGGACCTTCTCGGGCAGCCAGAAGTTGCTCGTGAGGCGGTTCCACACCTCGACGTCCTTGTCGTCCTGGATCCGGTTCCAGTTGATCGCCTGGACGGAGTCGACGAGCTTGAGCTTCTCGGGGGGAGTCATGATTCCTTCTCGCTGCTGCGGATGGGTCGTGCGGAGGGGGGTGGGGCTGCGTGCTCTAGAGCATGCACGAGACGCACTGGTCGAGCTCGGTGCCCTCGAGCGCCAGCTGACGGATGCGGATGTAGTAGATCGTCTTGATGCCCTTGCGCCAGGCGTAGATCTGGGCGCGGTTGACGTCGCGGGTGGTCGCCGTGTCCTTGAAGAAGAGCGTGAGCGAGAGGCCCTGGTCGACGTGCTGCGTGGCGGCGGCGTAGGTGTCGATGATCTTCTCGTAGCCGATCTCGTACGCGTCCTGGTAGTACTCCAGGTTGTCGTTCGTCATGAACGGCGCCGGGTAGTAGACGCGGCCGAGCTTGCCCTCCTTGCGGATCTCGATCTTCGACGCGATCGGGTGGATCGAGGACGTCGAGTTGTTGATGTACGAGATCGAGCCGGTCGGCGGGACGGCCTGCAGGTTCTGGTTGTAGATGCCGTGCTCCATGACCGAGGCCTTGAGCGCACGCCAGTCGTCCCGGGTGGGGACCGCGATGCCCGAGTCGGCGAAGAGGCGGGAGACGCGCTCGGTGGCCGGCGCCCACTCCTTCTCCGTGTAGGTGTCGAAGAACTCGCCCGAGGCGTACTTCGAGTCGGCGAAGCCCTCGAAGGTGGTGCCGCGCTCGATGGAGAGGTTGTTGGAGGCGCGCAGGGCGTGGAACAGCACCGAGTAGAAGTAAATGTTGGTGAAGTCGATGCCCTCCTCGGATCCGTAGTGGATCCGCTCGCGGGCGAGGTAGCCGTGCAGGTTCATCTGGCCGAGGCCGATGGCGTGCGACTTGTCGTTGCCGTCCTCGATCGAGCGGACCGAGGTGATGTGCGACTGGTCGGACACCGAGGTGAGGCCGCGGATCGCGGTCTCGATGGTGCGGCCGAAGTCGGGCGAGTCCATCGTCAGCGCGATGTTCAGCGATCCGAGGTTGCAGGAGATGTCCTTGCCGATCTGCGCGTAGGAGAGGTCCTCGTTGTAGGTCGTCGGAGTGTTGACCTGGAGGATCTCGGAGCAGAGGTTGGACATGTTGATGCGGCCCTTGATCGGGTTCGCCTGGTTCACCGTGTCCTCGAACACGATGTAGGGGTAGCCCGACTCGAACTGGATCTCGGCGATGGTCTGGAAGAACTCGCGCGCCGAGATCTTGGTCTTCTTGATGCGCGGGTCGTCGACCATCTCGCGGTACTTCTCCGAGAGGGAGATGTCGCCGAAGGGGATGCCGTAGACGCGCTCGACGTCGTAGGGCGAGAAGAGGTACATGTCCTCGTTGTTCTTCGCGAGCTCGAACGTGATGTCGGGCACGACGACGCCGAGGGAGAGCGTCTTGATGCGGATCTTCTCGTCGGCGTTCTCGCGCTTGGTGTCGAGGAAGCGGAGGATGTCGGGGTGGTGCGCCGAGAGGTACACCGCTCCCGCGCCCTGGCGCGCGCCGAGCTGGTTGGCGTAGCTGAAGCTGTCCTCGAGGAGCTTCATCACGGGGATGATGCCCGAGGACTGGTTCTCGATCTGCTTGATCGGAGCGCCGGCCTCGCGGATGTTCGAGAGCGAGAGGGCGACGCCGCCGCCGCGCTTGGAGAGCTGGAGCGCGGAGTTGATGCCGCGGGCGATCGACTCCATGTTGTCCTCGATGCGCAGCAGGAAGCAGGAGACGAGCTCGCCGCGCTGTGCCTTGCCTGTGTTGAGGAAGGTCGGGGTCGCGGGCTGGAAGCGGCCGGCGACGATCTCCTCGACGAGGGCGGTCGCGAGCGTCTCGTCGCCCTGGGCGAGGCCGAGGGCGGTCATCACGACGCGGTCCTCGAAGCGCTCGAGGTAGCGCTTCCCGTCGAACGTCTTGAGCGTGTACGAGGTGTAGTACTTGAACGCGCCGAGGAAGGTCGCGAAGCGGAACTTCTTCGAGTACGCCAGGTCGTTGAGCTGCTGGATGAACTCGAACGAGTACTGGTCGAGCACGGCCTGCTCGTAGTACTCCTTCTCGACCAGGTAGTCGAGGCGCTCCTTGAGCGTGTGGAAGAACACCGTGTTCTGGTTGACGTGCTGCAGGAAGAACTCGCGAGCGGCCTCGCGGTCCTTGTCGAACTGGATCTCTCCGTTCGGGCCGTAGAGGTTCAGCATCGCGTTGAGCGAGTGGTAGTCCATCTGTGCGGCGTCGCGGGGAGCGTCGATCACTGCTGCGTCCAAAACGTGTCCAATCCTTCGTCGACGGCGCGGACGTCGTCGGGTGTTCCGAATACTTCGAATCGATAGAGGTGCGGCACCTCGCACTTGCGGGCGATGATGTCGCCGGCGAGGCAGTACGCCTCGCCGAAGTTCGTGTTGCCGGCGCCGATGACGCCGCGGATCAGGGAGCGGTTGCACGGATCGTTGAGGAACCGGATGACCTGCTTGGGGACCGCTCCTCCGCCGTTGCCGCCGCCGTAGGTGGGGAGGACGAGCACGTACGGCTCGTGGACGTGGAGCGTGTCGAGGGCGGCTCCGTCGCGACGGGCGTGGAGCGGGATGCGCTGCGCCGGCCGTCCGAGCTTCTCGATGAACCGGTGCGTGTTCCCCGAGCTGCTGGAGAAGTACACGAGCCCGCTCATCCTTCGGCCCCTCTCCCCGTCAGCTGCTGTTCTCGGTCCCGCCTCCGAGGCGGCTGCGCGGTGAGCCGCAAGGCGGAGGAGGAAGCCGCAGCGGCGCTACGGCGCCCGCCGACGACGTCGCGGATCGCCGCCCGTGCGCCTCAGAGGGTCGCGATCTTGTCGGGGCGGAAGCCGGACCAGTGGTCGTCGTCCGTGATGACGACCGGCGCCTGGAGGTAGCCGAGGGCCTTGACGGCCTCGAGGGCCTTCTCGTCCACGGAGAGGTCGAACACCTCGTAGTCGATGCCCTTGCTGTCGAGGGCGCGGTACGTCGCGGTGCACTGGACGCAGGAGGGCTTGGTGTAGACCGTCACAGCCATGGGTGTCGCCTTTCGGAGGGGGTGTCCCGGTGCCGCTCCCCGACCGGCGGCTCGCGATGCGGGCGGGGTCGGAGGGTGGTCCGGGTGAGTTCTGGGTGCCGGTGGGGCTCTCGCTCCGACCTGCTCAGCAATACTACATATAGGGGGCGGGCCGGTGTCAGCCCACTAGACGTAGTAGTTACAGCCGTGTAGTTATCCACCGGTTCCTCCCCCGTTCATCCACAGGCCGGAGCCCGTGGAATCGCGGAAGGACGCGGATCCGGACGAACCATCCACAGGTGTGGACAGAAGGATCCCGTTCACTGTGTACAACGCGCCACGGCGTGTCGGCATGCCCGACCGGTGGGGTCCGCGCGGCGGCTCGACCACAAGATGTGGTGGTCGGATCGCATCCCGGGGCATGCCCGGACGGTACGCCCGACCACCGACACCGCGAACGGTCAGAGGAGCTGCGCGGCCCACTCCCGGGCGACGGCGCGCAGGTGCGGGAACGGGTCCGCGAGGGCCGCGGACGAGGAGCCCGCCGCCTCCGTCAGCGACACCGCCGCGGTGAAGCCGGGAGTCGGCGCCGCGATCGCCCCGGCGACGAGGAGCGTCCGCGCCCCGGCCGCCTCGGCGAGCGCGAGGACGTACACCGGGACCTTGCCGGCGGCGGACTGCGCGTCGAAGCGCCCCTCCCCCGTGATGACGACGTCCGCGCCCGCGAGGAGCGCCGGGAGCCCGATCGCCCGTCCGACGGCGTCGGCGCCGGAGGTCGGGCGCGCGCCCCAGGCGAGCAGCCCGAAGCCCGTCCCGCCCGCCGCCCCGGAGCCCGGCGCATCGGGATCTGCGTCCAGGTGCGCAGCGAGACGGCGGAGGCCGCTCTCGAGGAGGAGGACGTCCTCGGGGCCGGCCCCCTTCTGCGGTCCGAAGACGCGGGCCGCCCCGGAGTCGCCGAGCAGCGGGGTCGCGACGTCGCTGAGCACGACCGCGCCTCCGGGCGGCAGAGGACGCAGCCCGCGGAGGTCGGCGGCGGCGAGCGCGGGCAGCGCACCGCCTCCCTCGCCGAGGTCGCGGCCGGAGGCGGTGGAGAAGCGCGCGCCGAGCTCGCGGAGCGCGCCGACTCCGCCGTCGGTCGAGGCGCTGCCGCCGATCGCCAGCAGAAGGGCGTGCGCCCCCGCGTCGAGGGCGGCGGCGATCGCGCGGCCGAAGCCGCGCGTGTGCGCGGTGAGCGGTCGGAGCGGGTCGAGCAGCGTGATGCCGCTCGTGGAGGCGAGCTCCACGACGGCTGTCCCGTCGGGGAGCAGCAACCACCAGGCGCGGACCGGCCGGTCGTCCGGGCCGGGCACGACGACCGGCCGCCGCTGCGAACCCGGGACCGCGAGCGCGAAGGCCTCGACCGTGCCCTCTCCCCCGTCGGCCATCGGCGCGAGGACGATCTCGTCCCCCGCGCGCGCAGCGCTCCAGCCCTCGGCGATCGCCCGTGCGACCTCGACCGCGCTCGCCGACCCCTTGAAGGAGTCGGGCGCGACGACGACCCTCAGCCTGCCCACGCGCTCAGTGTGGCACCGCGCCGCCACTCAGAGCGGGGTCGCGAGCCGGTAGCCGCGCTTGATCACCGTCGCCACGAGCCGCGGTTCGGGGAGGGCCTGACGGAGGCGGCTGACAGCGACGTCGACCGCGTGGTCGTCGAGAGCCTCCGGCGCGGAGGCCGCGAGGACGTGACGCGCGACGGTCGCGCCCTCGGCGGCGACGAGAGTCCGGAACAGCGCAAGCGCGACCGGGGTCAGCGCCACCCGGGTCCCGGCCAGGACGGCGTGCCGGCCTCGGAGCTCGAGAGTGCCGAAGGCCGTCTCGATGCGGGGCGACGCCTGCTCGAGGTGCTCGCAGGTCAGGCGGATGAGCGCGCCCATCCGGAACCGGTCCGGCACGACCGGGAGGATCCCTGCCTCGACCAGGGGTGCTGCGGTCACCGGGCCGACGGCGGCGGCGACCACCGTCTCGCGGAAGGCCGCCTGGAGGTCGTCGAGGCGGCCCGCGGCCTCCGCGACCGTGAAGAGCGCCTCCACCGCCGGCGCGCTGGTGAAGGTGACGGCGTCGATGCCCCCTCCGCAGACCGCGTCGATCAGCCGCAGCACCCGGGCGGAGTCCTCGTGCACGCTCCAGCGGTAGGGCGCGGCCGTGAGCACCCGGGCGCCGGCGTCGCGGAGACGCTGCAGCTGAGCCGGGTCGGTGAATCCGTGCAGCTGCACCGCGATCGTGCGGCCGGCGACGCCCTCGCGCAGAGCCAGGTCGACGAGGGAGGTGGTCGTCTCGCGCTCGCTCATCCCGTGGTCGTCGAGACCCGCCGCACGGATCGCTCCGCGCGCCTTGGGTCCTCGGACGAGGATCCGCGCGGAGGACAGCGCGTCGGCCAACTCGATCCCCGCGGCGTCCGCGGCCTCGAGCCAGCGCCGCAGGCCGTAGGAGGTGGTGGCGAGGAGCACGTCGGGACGGGCGGCGACGATGGCGCGGGTCTCCTCCTCGAGCGCGCCCTCGGTGTCGACGCCGCGCATGCGGATGGTGGGGGCGTGCGTCACGGCGGCACCGCGGCGCTCGAACGCGGCGATCAGGTCCTCGGAGCGGCGGTCGGAGGTGACCCCGATGCGGAAGCCGTCCAGCTGGTCGGGTCGGAACCCCACGGCGGCGTCGGGATCGGTGCCGGTCATGCTCGGCCCCCTCGAGATCTCACGCGGTCAGTGCATCGACCGCTCGGGCGATGCTCTCGGGGTCCCCCGCATCATGGCACGCGGCCTGCCGGACCACCTCGCCGATGACGATCACGGCGGGCGAGCGCGGTGCCAGCTCGGCGAGCAGGCCGAGCACTCCGCCGACCGACGAGACCGTCGTGCGCTGGTCGCGCGACCAGCCCCGCTCGACGATCGCGAGGGGCGTGTCGGCGCGCATCCCCGCGCGCTGCAGCCCGGCGACGAGGTGCGGGAGGGTGTTCACGCCCATCAGCACCACGATCGTCCCGCCCAGCCCGGCCAGATGGCCGAGCTCCTGCTCGCTGAACGGCGCATGGCCCGAGACCACGGTGAAGGCCCTGCTGACCTCGCGATGGGTGACCGGGATCCCGGCGGCGGCGGGCACCGAGATCGCGCTGGTCACTCCGGGGACGACCGTGGAGCCGACGCCGGCCAGCCGGCACGCGCGCACCTCCTCCGACCCGCGGCCGAACACGAACGGATCGCCGCCCTTCAGGCGCACGACGTCCAGACCCGCGAGGGCCCGCTCGATCATCAGCCGCTCGATCTCGTGCTGCGGCACCGCATGATGACCCGGCGTCTTGCCGACGTCGATCAGCTCGGCGCCGGGCGCCCACTCGGCCAGGCCCTCGTGCGGACCGAGCCGGTCGTAGAGCACCACGTCCGCGTCGCGGAGGGCGCGGCGGGCGGCGAGGGTCATCAGATCCGGATCGCCGGGGCCGCCGCCGACGATGCTGACGTGCCCGACCGGCCGGGTCGGCGCGGGGGCCTCGTCGACGATCCAGGGGCAGAGCTCGGCCGCCGCTGCTCGGAGCGGCGCCGGCCCCTCCACCCACACGATCAGGGCCGGGGGCGCCGGGGTGAGCGCGTCCTCCGCCTCGTGCCGCTCGACGAGTGCGCCGGCGGCTCGGTAGCGGGCGAGCACGCGGCGGGTCCCGGAGGCGGTGCCGATCACGAGCACACGGCGTCCGGCGAGGTCGAGGGAGAGCTGCATCACGAGTCCGATCCGATCCCGGCCGGACCGACGGGGATCCTCGGCCCCGCGACCAGCACGGGTCCGTCCGGTCTCTCGTCCCGGCCGGCGGGCCGGACCTGCCCGCGCTCGCGCACGGTCGCGACGCGCGGATCCGCGGTGTCCGGGGCGTTCACGAAGGAGCGGAAGCGGCGGAGCCGGTCGGGATCGGCGAGGGTCGCCGCCCACTCGTCGACGTAGGTGTCGACGTGCGTGGCCATGGCGGCCTCCAGCTCGGCGGCGATGCCGAGCGAGTCCTCGCAGACCACCTCGCGCACGTGCTCGAGTCCGCCGGGGAGCTCCTCCTGCCAGCGGGCGGTGCGCTGGAGCCGCTCGGCCGTGCGCACGTAGTACATGACGTAGCGGTCGATGTAGCGCACCAGGGTCTCGTCGTCGAGGTCCTGCGCGAGCAACTGGGCGTGCGCCGGCTGGTAGCCGCCGTTGCCGCCGACGTAGAGGTTCCAGCCGAGGTCGCTCGCGATGACGCCGATGTCCTTCCCCCGCGCCTCGGCGCACTCGCGGGCGCAGCCGCTGACCCCGAGCTTGAACTTGTGCGGCGAGCGGAGACCCCGGTACCGCTCCTCGAGGAAGACCGCCATCCCGACCGCGTCCTGGACTCCGAAGCGGCACCAGGTCGATCCGACGCACGACTTGACCGTGCGCAGCGACTTGCCGTACGCCTGACCCGACTCGAAGCCGGCGTCGACGAGGAGGCGCCAGATCTCGGGCAGCTGCTCGAGGCGGGCGCCGAACATGTCGATCCGCTGCCCGCCGGTGATCTTCGTGTAGAGGCCGTACTGCTCGGCGACCTCGGCGATCACCTTGAGCTTCGCCGGCGTGATCTCGCCCCCGGGGATCCGCGGGACGACGGAGTAGGTGCCGTCCTTCTGCATGTTGGCCAGGGCGCGGTCGTTGGTGTCCTGCAGCGGCGCCTGGCCGCCGTCGAGGATGTAGGCGTTCGTCTGGGTGGCGAGGACGGAGGCGATCACCGGCTTGCAGACGTCGCAGCCCAGCCCGGAGCCGAAGCGCTCCATCACCTGCTCGGCCGAGTGCAGCCCGAGGATGCGGACCGACTCGAACAGCTCGCTGCGGCTGAGCGCCACGTGCTCGCAGAGGGCGCGGGAGACCTCGACGCCCGCACGGATCAGCTCCGTGTCGAGCAGCTTCTTCACCAGGGGCACGCACGATCCGCACTGGGTGCCCGCGCGGGTGCAGGCCTTGAGCGGCCCCAGCTCGGTGCACCCCTCGCCGATCGCGTGGCGGACCTCGCCGACCGAGACGTTGTTGCACGAGCAGACCTGGGCGTCGTCCGGAAGGTCGCCCGAGGGCGCCTCCGCCCCCGCCGCCGCGAGGTAGGCGCCGGGCTCGGCCGGCAGCTCGCGCCCCAGCAGCGGGCGGAGGGAGGAGTAGGGGCCCGCGTCGCCGACGAACATCCCGCCGAGCAGCGTGCGCGCATCGTCCGAGACGACGACCTTCTGGTAGAGACCGCGGGCCGGATCGGCGTAGACGACCTCGAGCGCTCCCTCCGTGGTGCCGAGGGCGTCGCCGAAGCTGGCGACCTCCACGCCCGAGAGCTTGAGCTTGGTGGCGTCGTCGACCCCCGGGAAGGTCGCGTCGCCGCCGAGGATCCGGTCGGCGACCACCTCCGCCATCGCGTTGGCGGGTGCGACGAGCCCGACCGTGCGGCCGGCGATCGCGGCGACCTCGCCGATGGCCCAGACTCCCGCCCTGCTGGTGCGGCAGGCCTCGTCGACGACCACGCCTCCGCGCGGTGCGACCTCGATCCCGACCGCTCGGGCGAGCTCGTCGCGCGCCGTGATCCCGATGGAGAAGACCACGAGATCGGCGCTGATGCTGCTGCCGTCGGTCAGCGCGACGCCGAGCACCGTCCCCGTCGGCGAGGTGAGGATCGCGGTGGGCCGGTTGCCGAGGTGCAGCGCGATCCCCTGCGCCGAGATGATGCGGCCGAGGGCCTGCCCGGCGCCCTCGTCGAGCTGCGCGCTCATCAGCCAGCGGCCGGAGTGGACGAGGGCGGTGCGCGCACCGAGCCGGTGCGCGCCTCCCGCCGCCTCGAGGCCGAGCAGACCGCCGCCGACCACGACCACGATCGCGGGGCGTCCGCGCCGGGCGCGGAACGCGGCGAGCTCGGCGACGAGCCCGTCCACGTCCTCGAGCGTGCGGTAGACGCGGCCGTGCTCGGCGCCCTCGATCGGCGGGACCGTGGCGGAGGAGCCCGTCGCCAGGACGATCTCGTCGCCCTCGAGGGAGCGGCCGTCCGCGAGCTCGACGCGCAGGCGGTCGGGATCGATCGCGACGACACGGGAGGAGGTGATCAGCCGCGCCGACTCCCACAGAGCGCCGTCGCCCAGAGTCAGGTCGTGCTCGCCGTCGAGGCGCTTCGAGAGTGCGACGCGGTCGTAGGGACGGTGCACCTCCTCGCCGAGGACGGTGATCTCCAGCGCCTGGTCGCCGGCCCGGGCGACGAGCGCGTCGACCAGGCGGTGCGCGGCGGGTCCCGCTCCGACGACGAGCACGCGTCGGGGCCGGGCGGCGGGGTTCGCTCCAGGAGTCATGACGTCCACCGTAGGGACGGCCCGTTTCCCCGCCGTTGCCCCTGTGTAACAGCGTGTGACGCGCGCCTCTCGGCGAGCGCCGCAGGCCGTGAGGGCTTCGTTACGCCCGTGACACCGGAGGCGTGCTCGCACGAAACGCGCGATCCCTACCGTTGCCTCATCGCGTCCGACCGGATGCGGTGGCCCACCCGCAGGAAGAAGGCGCAGCGATGACCCTCCTCGATCGGCTCGCCCCCGCGACCGCCACCACCTGGGTGCCGGTCTGCGCCGTCGGCGACCTCGAGCCGCTCTGGGGCGAGGCCGCCCTGGTCGGCGGTGTGCAGCTCGCCCTGTTCCTCCTGCCCGACGGGCGGGTGCGGGCCGTCTCGAACCTCGACCCCGCGACCGGCGCCGCCGTGCTCTCACGCGGCATCGTCGGCTCGCGTCTGGTCGACGGGGTGCAGCGGCCCACGATCGCCTCCCCCCTGCACAAGGACGTCTTCGACCTCGAGACCGGCGCCTGCTTCACACGAGCGGAGCTGCACCTCGCCACCTGGCAGGTGCGCGAGAGCGACGGCACGATCGAGGTCGCCCAGCGGACCGCTCTGGTCGCCGCGTCCCACGGGACCTCCGACGACGACGGGAGGCGTGCCGTCGCCGCGCTGGTCGAGGCGGTCCGCCGGGCCAACCCGGCGCTGGACGTGCTCGACTCCTTCGTCGACGTGCAGCAGCCCGACGTCCCCGCGACCCTGGGTTCTCTCGAGCCGGGCCGGCCGGCGGTGGTCGTGCCGCTGCTGCTCTCGGCCGGCTACCACGTGCACGTCGACCTCGCCGAGGCCGCGGCGGAGGCGGAGCGGCCGGTGCGGGTCTCGGGCGCGCTCGGACCCGATCCCCGCCTGGCGCGCGTGCTCGCCCGCCGGCTCCACGAGGCAGGGCTCGACGACGGCGACCGCGTCGTGCTCGCCGCTGCCGGCTCGAGCGACGCCGGTGCCGTCGCGGACTGCTGGACCACCGGCCGCCTCCTCGCCGCCGAGCTCGGCCGCGAGGTGAGCACCTCGTTCATCTCGGCCGCCGAGCCGCGGATCGCGGAGGCGGTCGCCGCCGAGCGCGCCGCCCACCCCGGCGCGCGCGTCGTGGTCGCCACCTACCTGCTCGCGCCCGGCTACTTCGCCGGCCTGGCCGCCTCCGCGGGGGCCGACCTCGCCTCCGCTCCCCTCCTCACCGCCGTCGATCCGCCCGCCCGCGAGCTGGTCGACATCGTCTCGGAGCTGTTCGGGCGCAACGCCTGACGCCTCCTCCCCGCACCACCACCGCTCCACCTCCCCGTCCCGAGCGCGCCCTCGCGCGCGCCGCCCACCCTCCGGAGGACCACGATGACTGCTGCACCCCCGACCACCGTCCCCACGACCGCCGCCACATCCACCGGCATCATCCGACGGCCGGGCCGCTGGATCGACGGCTGGAACCCCGAGGACCCCGCCCAGTGGGAGGCGGAGGGACGCTCCGTCGCCGCTCGCAATCTGAGGTGGTCGATCTTCGCCGAGTTCCTCGGCTTCGTCGTCTGGCAGCTCTGGTCGGTCGTCGTCGTCTCGCTGCCGGCGGCCGGGTTCGCCTTCGACACCGGGCAGATCTTCTGGCTCATCTCGATGCCGAGCCTCGTCGGCGCCACCCTGCGGATCCCGTACACGTTCATGGTCCCCCGCTTCGGCGGCCGCAACTGGACGATCGTGTCGGCGGGCCTCCTGCTGATCCCGAGCGTCGGACTCGGCATCGCGGTCTCGAATCCGGAGACCCCGTTCGGCGTCATGCTCCTGGTGGCCGCGCTCGCCGGCTTCGGCGGCGGCAACTTCGCCAGCTCGATGGCGAACATCACCTTCTTCTACCCGCACGCGCAGAAGGGCTGGGCTCTGGGGCTCAACGCCGCGGGCGGCAACCTGGGCGCCTCCGTCGCGCAGCTCGTCGTGCCGATCGCGATCACCGTCGGCGCCGCGGCCACGCTGAACCTGCCGATCGCCGGCTTCCTCTGGGTCCCCCTGATCGTCGTGGCGATGATCGGCGCCGCCAAGCGCATGGACAACCTCTCGACCGCGAAGTCCGACGTCGCCGCCTCCCTCGCCGCGCTCCGCGAGCCGCACCTCTGGCTGCTGGCCGTGCTCTACATCGGCACCTTCGGGTCCTTCATCGGATTCGCCGGCGTGTTCCCGAAGCTCATCGCCGACACCTTCCCCGAGTTCTCCGGCTTCGCCGTCGGCTCGGCGACGGTCGGCCTCGCGTTCCTCGGCTCCCTGGTGGGCTCGCTGTCCCGCCCCTCCGGCGGCCGTCTGGCCGACCGCTTCGGCGGAGCGCCTGTCACGGTCCTCGCCTTCGTCGCCATGGGCGCCGGGATCCTCGGCGTGATCGCGACACTGCCGCTCGGCAGCTTCTGGCTCTTCCTCGCCTGCTTCCTCGTGCTCTTCTCGGCGGCCGGCATCGGCAACGGCGCGACCTACCGCATGATCCCCACGGTGTTCGCCCTCCGCGCCCGCCAGCGCGGTGACGACGGCATCGGCGCCCAGCGCACGTCCGCCGCGGCGCTCGGCCTGATCTCGGCGATCGGCGCCTACGGCGGCTTCGTGATCCCCCAGCTGCTCGGCTTCTCCAAGACCGAGTTCGGCGACTACACCACGGCGCTGGGCTGGTTCGTCGGCGCCTATGCGGTGATGCTCGCGATCACGGCCGGCGTCTACCTCCGCCTCGCCGCGAAGACGGGGACCCGGATCTGACGATGAGCGCACCCGCCCCGACCGACTCCCACTGCCCGTACTGCGCCCTGCAGTGCGCGATGACGCTGACACCCGCGGCGGGCCCCGTGCCCCTGGCGGTCGAGGGGAGGGAGTTCCCGACGAACCGGGGCGGGCTCTGCGCCAAGGGCTGGACCTCCGTCGAGCTGCTGGCGAGCGGACAGCGCCTGGTCTCCCCGCTGCTGCGCGGCGCCGACGGCGTCCTCGCGGAGGCGTCGTGGGAGGAGGCGCTCGACGCGGTCGCCGGGGCGGTGCGCGGCGTCCGGGAGCGGCACGGCGCCGACGCGGTGGCCGTCTTCGGCGGCGGGGGCCTCACCAACGAGAAGGCCTACCAGCTCGGGAAGTTCGCTCGGATCGCTCTCGGCACCTCCCGGATCGACTACAACGGCCGCTTCTGCATGTCCTCGGCCGCGGCGGCCGGCAACCGCGCCTTCGGCGTCGATCGCGGACTGCCGTTCCCGGTGTCCGACCTCGACGACGCCGACACGATCCTGCTCCTGGGCTCGAACGTCGCCGCGACGATGCCGCCGCTGCTCGCCCACTTCGCCGGTGCCCGCTCGCGGGGCGGCCTGGTGGTCGTCGACCCGCGCCGCTCGGCCACCGCGCGGCTGACGGAGGACGGCGCCGGCACGCATCTGCAGCCCGCTCCCGGGACGGATCTGCCGCTCCTGCTCGGGCTGATCCACCTGGTCTTCGCCGAGGGCCTCGCCGACACCGCCTACCTCGCCGCGCGCACGACCGGCGCCGAGGCGGTGCGCCGCAGCGTCTCGGCGTGGTGGCCGGAGCGCACATCCGCGGTCACAGGCGTGCCGACCACGCTCCTCCGCTCCCTCGCGCGCCGGCTCGCCGCGGGGCGGTCGTTCGTGCTGACCGGCCGCGGGGTCGAGCAGCACGTCGACGGCACCGACACCGCGACCGCCGCGATCAACCTCGCTCTCGTGCTCGGCCTGGTGGGTCGCGAGGGGTCGGGGTACGGCACGCTCACCGGTCAGGGCAACGGCCAGGGCGGACGCGAGCACGGCCAGAAGGCCGATCAGCTCCCGGGGTACCGCTCCATCCGCGATCCGGAGGCGCGGCGCCACGTCGCCGCCGTCTGGGGCGTGACGCCCGAATCGATCCCCGGCCCGGGCCTGCCCGCCACCGCCCTGCTCGCCGAGCTCGGACGCTCCGTGCACTGCCTGCTGGTGCACGGCTCCAACGTGGTCGTCTCGGCTCCGGACGCCGACGCCGTCCGCGCCGGGCTCGAGGCCCTGGACACGCTGGTCGTCTGCGACTTCTTCCTCTCCGAGACCGCCGCGCTGGCCGATGTGGTGCTCCCGGTGCCGCAGTGGGCGGAGGAGGAGGGCACGATGACCTCGCTCGAGGGCCGGGTGCTCCGCCGCCGCCGGGCGATCGACCCGCCGGCAGGAGTGCGCAGCGAGCTCTGGATCATGAGCGAGCTGGCGCGCCGTCTCGACGCCCCCTCGAGCTGGTCGGCGGTCCCCTCGGAGGTGTTCGACGAGCTGGCCCGCGCGTCCGCGGGAGGCGTGGCCGACTACTCCGGCCTCTCGCACGCCCTGCTCGACACCGGGATCGCCGCCCACTGGCCCTACCCCGCGGGCGGCACGGGGACGCCGCGCCTCTTCGCTGAGCGCTTCGGGCACCCCGACGGCCGGGCGCGCCTGGTCGCCGTCATCCCCGCCGTCCCCGTCGTCGTGGACCGCGGCGAGGAGCTGACCCTCGTGACCGGCCGCTACCTCCAGCAGTACCAGTCGGGCACCCAGACCCGGCGGGTCGCGGAGCTCGATGCGGCCCGCCCCGAGGCTCGGCTCGAGATCCACCCGGCGACCGCCTCCCGGCTCGGCGTCCGCGACGGAGCACCTGTGGCGATCGGGAACGCGCGCGGCGTGGTCCGCGCCCGCGCGAGCGTCACCGCGGACATCCGCCACGACACGGTGTTCCTGCCCTTCCACTACGCGGGTGAGCAGTGCGCGAACCTCCTCACCGAGGCCGTCGTGGACCCGGTGTCGTCGATGCCCGAGTTCAAGCGCACGCGGGTCTGGGTCCGCGCGGAAGGGACGGCACATGCCTGAGACACCTCCCGAGCGGATCGTCCTGATCGGCTATGGCCCCGTCGGCTCGCGCTTCGTCGAGGAGCTGCTGCCGGCCGTGCGGGCCGGTCTGGTCGCGCTGACGGTGGTCGGCGCCGAGAGCGACGACCCGTACAACCGTGTCCTGCTCGCGGAGTACGCCGTCGGCCGGGCGACCCGCGAGCGCCTCGACCTCGGCGACCGGACGGCGGCGGAGGCGGCGGGCGTCGTCCTGCGCCTGGGAGCGGCCGTCGTGGGGATCGACCGCGCGCGGAACGTCGTGCGGCTGCACGACGGCGAGCGGCTGCCCTACGACCGCCTCGTCCTGGCCACCGGCGCCCGGGCGAACGTGCCGACCCTCGCCGGGATGGAGCGGTCCCGACGCGAGCGGACGGTGCGCGCCGCCGATCCGGAGTCGCTCGACGCGGGCTCCCGGCCCCTCCCGGAGCGGGTGGTGGCGCTGCGCGACCTGGCCGACGCCCGGGTGGTCCGCGAGTCCGTGCGCTCCGGCGCGCGCCTCGTCGTGCTCGGGGCGGGAGTGCTCGGGATCGAGTTCGCCCTCGCGGCCGCCGAGCAGGGCGCGCAGGTGGTGGTGGTCTTCCACGGCGACATCCCGATGGCCCGCAATCTCGACACGGGCGGGGGCCGGATGCTGGCCGCGGCCGCCCGCGCGGCCGGCGTCGAGATGGTGGCGCACGCCCGGTCCGAGAGCGTCCTGCTCGCGCACGACGACCGCGGCCGTGCGCACTTCCAGGCGCTCGTCTGCGCTGACGGCAAGCAGATCGAGGGGGATCTGCTGGTGCTCTCGTGCGGTGTCGGTGCGCGGGTCGAGCTGGCCGCGGGCGCGGAGCTCGCCGTCTCGACCGGGATCCTGGTCGATGAGCAGCTGCGCAGCTGGAGCGACCCGGACGTCTTCGCGATCGGCGACTGCGCGCACGTCGCCCCCCGCGGCTCGGCCCTGCCCGACGGCCGCGTGCCCGGCGGACCGAGCGGACTGATCGGTCCGGGATGGGAGCAGGCGGACCGGCTCGCAGCACGGATCCGGGCGGAGGCGGAGGGCCGCTGCGGCGAGGAGCGCGTCCCCGACGCCCGACCGGCGGTCGTGATGCTGAAGGCCGAGGGCGTCGACCTCGTGGCAGGAGGCGACGTGGCCCCGGAGCCGTGGGACCCGCACCGCCCGGGCGAGGAGCACCTCGAGGTGACGCTGTGGGCTGACCCCGCCCGCGGCGGCTACGCCAAGCTCGTGACCGCAGGAGGAGTGCTGCGCGGGTTCGTCTCGGTGGGTCTGCCCCGGGTCGGCGCCGAGCTCAGCCTCCTCTTCGAGCGGGGCTCGGAGCTGCCGGCGGACCGGTCGAGCCTCCTGCGTCTGGACGCCCCGGATGCGGGCGCCGCGGCGACCGGCGATCCGTTCGCCCCCGATGCCACGGTCTGCTGGTGCAACGGCGTGACGGCGGCGGTGATCACCGATGCGGCTGCGGCGGGACACGGGACGGTCGCCTGCGTCGGGCGGGCGACCCGCGCCGGCACGGGCTGCGGCGGCTGCACCGGTCGTATCGCCGAGCTGCTCGCGCGGACGGCGGTCCCCGCCTGATCGCCGCGAGGACCGGGCCTCGCCGCCTCAGCGGTCGAGCGCCTCCGCGAGGCGCCGGGTGACCGCCCGCAGTTCGAGCTCGGCCCCGCGGACGCGCTCGTCGAGAGCCGCCGCGGTGTCGGCGGCCTGCTCGGCGGCCGCCGCACCCGCCGCCTCGGACGAGGCTCGGTCGGCCGCGACCGACGCGCTGAGCTCGTCCAGCGCCTCCCGGAGGCCCGCCGACTCGTCGCGCAGCACGGAGACGTCGCCCTGCACCGCGCTCAGCTCGCCGCGGAGCCCGGCCACCTCGTCGCGCAGGGCCGCCGTCTCGGCGCGCAGCTCCTCCGTGCGCAGCCGCGCCTGCTCGAACCAGGGGGCGACCAGCCGGTGCACCGCGTCGCGGAGCACGACGCCGCCGCGGCCGAGCCGGGTGGGCGCGGAGCCGGGGTCCTGGAGGAAGTCGTGGTCAGTGGTCATCGTCGTGGTCCCGTCCGGAGAAGCGGCGGTGGAGCACATCCATCGCCCGCAGATCCTTGTCCATGATGTCGGCCTCGAGGGTGGTGTCGGCGAGGCGGTCGGCGAGGCCCGGCCGGGAGCGGCGCTCGAGCGAGGCCTCGATCAGCTCGACGGAGCGCTCGAACGAGAGCGGTCCGCGCGCCGCGGCCCGGCCCCGCCGACCGAGCGCCTCAAGGTCCACCGCCCCGCTCGCCACGTCCCGCATCGCCTCGAGGAGCGCCGGGGCGGAGCGGGTGATCTTGATGCAGTCGACGCCGTCGATGAGGAACTCCGCTACTCCGCTGGCCGCCGTCACGATCGGCACGGCGCCCGCCGCGGCCGCCTCGACCGGCGCGACGCCGAACGCCTCTCCGGCCCAGGTCGGGAAGAGGAACGCGTCGGCGCGGCCGTGCGCGGCGAGCACCTCGGCGTGCGGCGTCGCTCCGTGGAACTCGACCAGGCCGGCCAGGCCCGCCTCGTCCGCCCGGGCGCGCCAGCCGTCCACGTCTCCGTCGCCGTAGAGGTCCACGCGGAAGTCGCGGGTCTCCTCGGCGAGAGACGCCGCCGCCTCCAGCACCAGCCCGACGCCCTTGTGCTCGCCGAGCGACGCGGCGAACGTGAACCGGGTGGTCCCGCCCTCGCGGTAGCGCCGCGGCTCCGCGGTGTCGGGGGGAACGGACACTCCGCGCCCGATCACCTCGACCTCGCCCAGGCTCAGCCCGCCGGCCTCGATCGCGTCGACGAGGGAGCGGCTGACCGCGACGATCTCGCCGCGGTCGAAGTGGTCGGGGGCCTGGGCGCCGTAGACGCGGAGCACGCGCTCGGGCAGCCCGTCGACCAGGGCGTTCGGGATGCGGTCGCCGAGGTTCCACATCCACGGCGCCTCCACCGCCCGCAGCAGGTCGATCATCGCGAGGCCGCCGATCCCGAGCAGGTTGAAGGCCACCACGTGGGTCGGCGCGAAGTCGCGCAGCTCCTCGAGCAGGATGCGGGTGTTCTCGAACCGCGAGACGGCGCTCTCGTGGTGCAGCAGCTGAGCGATCTCGCCGCCCGTCTGCGGCAGCGGGAAGTAGGTGCGCAGGCTCAACGTGCGGTGCACCTCGACGCCCGAGGGCTCCGGCGGCAGGTAGGTCGGCGTGGTCAGCACGCGCACGGTGTGGCCGCGGGCCGCCATCGCCTCCGCGACGCGCGCACAGGTCATCTCGTATCCGCCGAGCACCTGGGGCGGATAGAGGTTGCTCACGAACAGCAGGCGCATCAGCGCACCTCCCCTCTCGCGGAGGCGTCCGCCGCGATCCGCGCCGTCACCTCGGGCGTGTAGGCCGCGCGGGCCTGGCGGTCGTTGCCGCCGTCCCAGTAGTTGACGAGGTAGAGCCCGGACTGCTGCGTGCGCGGCACGAACGGGAACAGCTGGGCCCGGGGCTCGATCTGCGCGATCCGGTAACCGGCGTCGACCGCGCGCACGTGCAGCCAGATGTCGTCGGCGTCCGGGGCGATCTCGCGGAACGCGTCCCCGTGCGCGGCGATCTCGCCGAGGAGCGGGGCGGGCAGCAGCTGCCCGGAGACGGAGGTGCCGAAGACATCGGTCGACGCGCGCGTGTCGGTGACCGGCATCCAGCTCGTGTACGGAGCGACGGCGCCGTCGACGATCCCCACCCGGTGGGCGCGGTAGCAGAGCACGGTCTCGCGGGGGTAGCGCGAGCGGGCGTCGAGCAGGCCCCTCAGCCAGGTGCGCGGGTACACGATGTCGTCGTCGGAGGTGACGAGGTCGCGCTCCCCCGCCCGGCCCGAGAGCAGGTGCGGGTAGTACTTCGTGTGCACGCGGTATCCGTCGACCAGGCGGATCTCGACGCCGCGGCGGCGGAGGCGGCGCAGCGGCGCGGGCAGGTCGGCGTGCAGGGCCGGGTCGTCGAGCCAGAGCACCAGGCGCGCGGGCCGGGCATCGCCGCGGGCGATCGACTCGAGCGCCACGTGGACCCGCTGCAGCCGCTCGCCGTGCGTGGTCATCGTCACCACGACCTCGCCCGCCGGATCGACCGCGGAGCGGCGGGAGAAGCGGTTGGCCAGGTCGAGCAGCAGCAGCTCGCGCCGGAGCGCGGGCGAGGGGTGGTCGATCGGCCGGGCGGCGATCACGGCGGCGCGGCGCTCCGAGAGGCGCTGAGGGGCGGAGCGGACGACCCGGGCCGCGGAGCGCAGCCGCGTGCGGGGGCGGACACGACGGCCCAGCGCCGCGAGGCGCGTGCGGGGCCGGACGCGCCGGCCGACGGCGGCGAGAGCGGGATGCATCGGTCCAGGTTAGCCGGAGGCGCCCGGGGGCCCTGCGCCGGTCAGGGCTCGTCGACGACCGCGAAGGCCCGCACCGGGAAGGTCCCGAAGCCCCGCACCTTCGGCGGCACGGCGGTGAAGCGCGCCCCTGTCGCCGGCAGCCCGCCGAGGCCGGTGAGGTGCTCGACGACGTGCACTCCCGCGGCGAGGAGGGCCGAGTGCGCGGGCCGCGATCCGCCCGACTCCGTGTCGTCGATGTTCACCGAGTCGATGCCGACCAGCACCGCGCCGGCGGCGACGAGCGCCTCCGCCGCCTCGCCGCTGAGGAAGGGAGCGCCCCTGCCGTACCCGGGCGTGGCGAAGTGCGGGTCCCAGCCGGTGCGGAGAAGGACGGCGGCGCCGCGGACGTCGAGTCCCGCGACCGCGTCCGCACTGATGCCCCGTCCGGTGGCTCCGGTCGCGTCGACCACGACGGCAGGCAGATCGACCAGCGTCTCGAGGCGGAGAGCGGCGAGATCGGCTCCGCCCTCGTAGCGGTGGAACGGGCTGTCGAGGTAGGTGCCCGTGTTCCCGATCATCTCGATGACGTCCATCGCGAACTCGGTGCCGGGCGCGTAGGAGGCGCGGGACGCCTCACGCGTGAGGTGCGGCCGGATGCGCGGAGCGGGCAGGCCCGGGTAGGTCACCAGCCCGTCCGCGACGGTGTGGCTGAGATCGACGAAGCGGCGCGAGGAGGTCATGCGCCCGATCCTGGCAGGGGCCGGATCGGGCGCACCATCGAGATGCCGCCCCGCGGGGCGGCGTTCCCGCCTCTACTTCTTCGGCAGCGCCGCCGACAGGTCCGCGATCAGGTCGGACGAGTCCTCGAGGCCCACCGAGAGGCGCACCAGCGACTCCGAGACCTCCAGCGGCGTGCCCTTCACCGACGCGTGCGTCATCTCGCTCGGGTAGCCGATCAACGACTCGACGCCGCCCAGCGACTCCGCGAGCTGGAACAGCTCGGTCGACTCGGCGAACTTCCGGGCGGCGCGCGGCGTCGCGAGCTCGAGCGAGAGCATCCCGCCGAACCGCGACATCTGGCGCTTCGCCAGCTCGTGGCCAGGGTGCGAGGGCAGGCCCGGGTAGTGCACGGCCGTCACCGCCGGGTGCTCGACGAGGAACTCGGCGACCGCCTGCGCGTTGACGGAGTGGCGCTCCATCCGCACCCCGAGGGTCTTGATGCCGCGGACCGTGAGCCATGCGTCCATCGGGCCCGAGATCGCTCCGACCGCGAACTGCAGGAACGCGATCTTCTCGGCCAGCGGCCCCGAGCGCAGGGCGAGCGCGCCGCCGACGACGTCCGAGTGGCCGCCGAGGTACTTCGTGGTCGAGTGCACGACCACGTCGGCACCGAGGGCCAGCGGCTGCTGCAGGGCGGAGGAGGCGAAGGTGTTGTCGACGACGACGATCAGGTCGTGCGCGTGGGCCAGGTCGGCGAGCTCGGCGATGTCGCTGATGGTCATCAGCGGGTTCGACGGGGTCTCGACCCAGAGCATCTTCGTCTCGCCGGGGACGATCGCCCGCTGCACCTCGCGGAGGTTCGACATGTCGACGGCCGTGTTGCGCACGCCCCAGGCGCTGTGCACCCGGTCGATCAGGCGGTGGCTGCCGCCGTACGCGTCGTTGCCCAGGACGACGTGGTCGCCGGGCGCGAGGGCGGCGCGCAGCAGGGTGTCCTCGGCGGCGAGGCCGGAGGAGAAGGAGTAGGCGACGTCGGCGCCCTCGAGCGAGGCGATGAGCTCCTGGAGCGAGTCGCGCGTCGGGTTCGCCGAGCGGGCGTACTCGTAGCCGCCCCGGAGACCGCCGATGCCGTCCTGGACGAACGTGGAGGTCATGTAGACGGGCGGCACGACCGCCCCGGTGGTCGGATCGAACTCCTGGCCGGCGTGGATGGCGCGGGTGTCGAAGTGCTGCTTCTTGGGCATGGTGCGGGCTCCCTGGGTCGGAGGTGCGGAGGCGGCGGCCGTCAGGCCGTGGCGTAGGTGAGGAGGTCCTGTCGGGTGATCACCGCGACGGGCTTGCCCTCGTCGGTGACGAGGAGGGCGCTGTGCTCGGTGAGCGCGGCGCGGGCGGCGGTGATGCTCTCGCCGAGCCCGATCAGCGCGAGCGCGTCGCCCACGCAGTCGCCGAGCGGGTCGTTCATCGAGGCGGATCCGGCGAAGACGCGGTCGAGCAGCTCTCGCTCGTCGACGGCTCCGACGACCTCGCCCATCACGACGGGCGGCTCGGCAGTCAGCACCGGGAGCTGCGAGACGCCGTACTCGGTCATGATGCCGATCGCGTCGCGGATCGTGTCGGTCGGGTGCGCGTGCACGAGCGCCGGGAGGTCGGCCTGCCCGCTCGCCGCCCGCGCGCGGAGCACGTCGCGGACGGTACCCTCGTCGCGCATCTCGAGGAAGCCGTAGGAGCGCATCCAGCGGTCGTTGAAGATCTTGCCGAGGTAGCCGCGCCCGCCGTCCGGCAGGAGCACGACGACCACGTCGTCCGGCCCGAGACCGGCGGCGGCCTTGAGCGCGACGGAGACGGCGAGCCCGCTCGATCCGCCGACGAGCAGCCCCTCCTCGCGGGCGAGGCGGCGGGTCATCGCGAACGACTCGGCGTCGCTGGAGGCGATGATCCGGTCGACCACGCTCGGGTCGTACGCGCTCGGCCAGAAGTCCTCGCCGACGCCCTCGGTCAGGTACGGGCGACCGCCGCCGCCCGAGTAGACGGAGCCCTCGGGGTCGGCGCCGACGATCTGCACGCGGCCCTCCGACACCTCCTTGAGGTAGCGGCCGACGCCGCTGATGGTGCCGCCCGTGCCGACTCCCGCGACGAAGTGGGTGAGCCGGCCGGCGGTGTCGCGCCAGATCTCGGGGCCCGTGGTCTCGTAGTGGCTGAGCGGTCCGTTGAGGTTCGCGTACTGGTTGGGCTTGAAGGCGCCGGGGATCTCGCGGGCGAGGCGGTCCGAGACGGAGTAGTAGGAGGCGGGGTCCTCCGGAGCGACGGCCGTCGGCGTCACGACGATCTCGGCCCCGTAGGCGGTGAGGACGTTGCGCTTGTCCTCCCCCACCTTGTCCGGCAGCACGAACACGCAGCGGTAGCCGCGCTGCTGCGCGACGAGGGCGAGGCCGATGCCGGTGTTGCCGCTGGTCGGCTCCACGATGGTGCCGCCGGGCTTCAGCAGCCCGTCGCGCTCGGCGGCGTCGATGATGCGGGTCGCGATGCGGTCCTTCGACGAGCCGCCGGGGTTCAGGTACTCGACCTTGACCAGCACGGTCGCCTGCACGCCCGCCGCGACCGGACCCAGCTTCACCAGCGGGGTGTCGCCGATGAGGTCGAGCACCGAATCGGCGTAGGCCATCCCGGTCTCCGGGCGTGCGGGAAGGGCGCGATCCAGGCTCATCCCGCCAGCGTAGCAACCGGCTGCGGGCGTGTGACGGGGGTGGGCGGAGACACAGGGAGCGGTCTCGGGAGGGGAGTGCCGCCGGTCGCGCCGGTGCCCTATCGTGGGGGTCCGCGAGCGCCGCGGTCGACCCGGAACGGACCCCGAATGACCTCACCGATCGCCGCACCGCCGCGGCGTCCGGCCGACATCCACCTCCTCCGCCTGCTCGGCCCGGCGCTGGTCGCCGGAGTCGCCTACCTCGACCCGGGCAACGTCGCCAGCAACATGACGGCCGGCGCCCGGTTCGGCTACCTCCTGGTCTGGGTGGTGGTGCTCGGCAACCTGATGGCCTGGCTCATCCAGTACCTCTCGGCGAAGCTCGGCCTGATGACCGGCCGCAGCCTCCCCGAGCTGCTCGGCGACCGCCTGCGCGGCCGCTGGGGCCGCCGGGCCTACTGGCTGCAGGCCGAGACGGTCGCGATGGCGACCGACCTGGCCGAGGTGATCGGCGGCGCGATCGCGCTGAACCTGCTCTTCGGACTGCCGCTGCTGGCCGGCGGCGTGGTCACCGGCGCGGTCTCGCTGGTGCTGCTGCTCGTGCAGACGCGGGGCGGGGCGCAGCCGTTCGAGCGGGTGATCACGGCGCTGATGGTGCTGATCGCCGTCGGCTTCACGGTCGGCGTGGTCGTCGATCCGCCGGACGCGGGCGCGACCGTCGCCGGTCTCGTGCCGCGCTTCGAGGGCTCGGAGTCGGTGCTGCTCGCCGCCTCGATCCTCGGCGCGACCGTCATGCCCCACGCGATCTACGCCCACTCCGCGCTCGCCCGCGACCGCTTCGGCCACGTCGAGGGCGTCGGCGCGCGCCGGAGGATCCTGGTCGCCACCCGGATCGACGTGACGATCGCGCTCGCCATCGCCGGCACCGTGAACCTCGCGATCCTGCTCCTCGCCGCGCACTCCCTCGCGGGAGTCGCCGGGACCGACAGCCTCGAGGGCGCCCATGCGGCCATCGGGGCGGCACTCGGACCGGTGGTCGCGACCCTGTTCGCCGTCGGCCTGCTCGCCTCCGGCCTCGCCTCGACCTCGGTCGGCGCGTACGCGGGGGCCGAGATCATGCACGGTCTGCTCCAGGTGCGGGTGCCGCTCGTCGCCCGTCGTCTGGTCACGCTGATCCCGGCGCTCCTGGTGCTCGCGATCGGCTTCGACCCGACGCGCGCGCTGGTGCTCAGCCAGGTGGTCCTGTCGTTCGGCATCCCCTTCGCGCTCGTGCCGCTCGTGATCCTGACCCGCGACCGCCGCCTGATGGGCGACCAGACGAACCGCTGGTTCACCACCCTCGCCGCCGCCCTGGCCGCCGTCTTCCTCATCGTCCTGAACGGCCTGCTGCTCTGGCTCACCTTCGCCCCCTGAGCGGAGCGGCGGCGCACCGTCCCACTCCTCCGCGGCCTCCTCTCCCGCTGATCGAGCGGCCCGCTCCTCGGGCGCATCGAGATCCCCCTGACGCCGCATTGATCCGATCCGAAGCCTCGCTCGTTATCCTCTGAGAGCGCCTCTCAGGCGCCTGCGCCCGCCCCAGGCGCCTTCCGCCCTCAGAACGAGAGACGCCGCCGTGCCCAAAGACACGATGTCCGCCAAGAACCGCGCCCGACAGGAGAAGCTCGAGGCCTACAAGCGCGAGCAGGACCGCCGCAAGCGCGGCTCCCGCATCTGGATCTGGTCGCTGTCGGCCCTGGCCGTCCTCGCGGTCGGCGGGATCGTCGCGGTCACCGTCTTCGGGAACCAGCAGATCGTCGAGGCGCGCGAGATCGACGGCCTGCAGACCTTCGACAACGACGCCACCCACGTCGCCGGCGCCGTCGACTACCCGCAGACCCCGCCGGCGGGCGGCCCGCACAACGCCGTGTGGATGAACTGCGGCGTCTACGACGAGCCCGTCCCGAACGAGAACGCGGTGCACGACCTCGAGCACGGCGCCGTCTGGGCCACGTACGACCCCGAGCTCCCGCAGAGCGAGGTCGACGCGCTGATCGCCGCGATGCCCGACACCTACTCCGTCGTCTCGCCCTACGAGGGCCTCGAGTCGCCCATCGTGCTGAGCGCCTGGGACGCCCAGGTCGCGATCGACTCGCCCGAGGACCCCCGCATCGACGCCTTCGTCGAGCGCTTCTGGCAGTCCTCGAGCGCTCCGGAGCCCGGCGCCCCCTGCACCGGAGGGATCGATGCGCCCGGCAAGCAGTAGGGGCCGGATCCTCGTCGCCGCGGTCGCCGTGGTCGCGCTCCTCCTCGGGGCGGCCGGCGGCTACCTCTTCGGCGCGCTCGCTCCGTTCGCCTCCGCCGCGACGCCCTCGAGCGCCAGCGCCGAAGCGGGCTTCGCGCGCGACATGCAGGTGCACCACCTGCAGGGCGCCGAGCTGGCGATGATCGCCCGCGAGCGCAGCGCCGACGACGAGGTCCTCACCGTCTCGAAGGACATCCTGCTCACCCAGCAGCAGCAGGCCGGGCAGCTCTTCGGCTGGCTGAACTCGTGGGGCCTGCCGCAGGCTGCTCCGGAGCCCTCGATGACCTGGATGGGCCGGCCGACCCTGGCCGGAGCCGCCGACGAGCACTCGTCGATGGGGATGGGGACCGAGGACGGCGTCGTGCCGGCGAGCATGCCCGGTCTCGCGACACCGGACCAGATCACCGCCCTCAGCAGCGCGTCGGGCCGAGACTTCGACCGGATGTTCCTCGAGCTGATGATCGCCCACCACCGCGGCGCGATCGACATGGCCGAGGCGCTGCTCGCCCGGAGCCGCGTGACGGTCGCCACCGACTTCGCCTCCTCCGTCGTGAAGGCCCAGGAGGCCGAGATCTCGCTGATGGAGCAGATGCTCGAGGACCGGCCGGTGGAGTGACCGCCTCCGGCGCGCACGACATCGGCTGAGACTGGTGCGCCTCCCTCACCGGGGAGTGGCACGTGCTCTCCGCCGACGCCGTGCACGGAGCCCGGCGACTCAGACGGCGTCGGCTGCGAGTAGCCCCGCGGAGTCCGGCCGCCGATCCGCGGCTCAGCCCTGGAGGGCCGACTCCGTCTGCTGCGCGTAGAGCGAGGCGTAGAGGCCGCCGAGGCCGAGCAGCTCGCGGTGGGTGCCCGATTCGACGATCCGGCCGCCCTCGACGACGTGGATGACGTCGGCCGACACGATGGTCGAGAGCCGGTGGGCGATCGCGATGGTGGTGCGGCCGCGGGCGGCGTCGTCGAGCGCGGTCTGGACGATCCGCTCCGAGACGGTGTCGAGGGCGCTGGTCGCCTCGTCGAGGATGAGGACCGCCGGGTCCTTCAGCAGGACGCGCGCGATCGCGAGCCGCTGCTTCTCGCCTCCGGAGAGCCGGTAGCCACGCTCGCCGACCAGCGTGTCGTAGCCGTCGGGGAACGACGTGATCGTCGCGTGGATGTTCGCGGCGCGGGCGGCCGCCTCCAGCTCCTCCTGCGTCGCGTCCGGGCGGGCGTAGCGGAGGTTGTCGCCGATCGTCGCGTGGAAGAGGTAGGTCTCCTGGCTGACGATGCCGATGTGCGCCACGAGCGACTCCTGCCGCAGCTCGCGCACGTCGGTGCCGGCGAAGCGCACCGCTCCCCCGGCCACGTCGTAGAGGCGCGGGACGAGGTACGAGATGGTGGTCTTGCCCGCGCCGGAGGGACCGACGAAGGCGACGAACTGGCCCGGCTCGATCGCGACCGAGACGTGGTCGAGCGTCGGGCGCGCGTCCTCCGCCTGGTCGGGGTAGCGGAACACGACGTCGTCGAGCTCGACCCGGCCGAGCTCGCCCGAGACCTCGCGTGCATCTGCCCTGTCCGTGATCGCCGGGCGCAGGTCCAGGTACTCGAAGATGCGGGCGAACAGCGCTCCGGCCGTCTGCAGGTCGAGCGCGACGCGCATCAGGCCCAGGAGCGGCCACATCAGGCGCGCCTGCACGGTGGTGAAGGCCACGACGGTCCCGGCGGTGACGGTGGTGCCGCCGAGGATCAGCCAGGCGGCCACGAGGTACACGATCACGGGGATGACGGAGAGAAAGATCTGCACCATCGCGAAGAACCACTGGCCAGACATCTGCTGCCGCACCTGGAGCTCGATCTGGCGGCCGTTCTCGTCGGCGTAGCGCGTCACCTCCGACTCCTGGCGGCCGAAGCTCTTGGCCAGGAGGATGCCCGAGACGCTCAGGGTCTCCTGGGTGATCGCGGTCATCTCGGACAGCGACTCCTGCGTCTTCGTCGCGATGCGCGCCCTCACCTGGCCGACGCGGCGCTGGGCCACGACGAGCACCGGAGTGAGGACGAGGGCGACGATCGTCATCTGCCACGAGAGCAGGAGCATCGCGACGACGGCCGCGATCACGGTGACGGTGTTGCCGAGCACGCTCGAGACGGTGTTCGTGAGCACGTTGGCCACGCCGCCCACGTCGTTGGCGAGGCGCGACTGGATGACGCCGGTGCGGGTGCGGGTGAAGAAGCCGAGCTCCATCGCCTGCAGGTGGCGGAAGAGGCGGATGCGCAGCTCCCCCATGACCGTGTTGCCGACGGTCGCGGTGAGGTAGGTCTGCCAGACGCCGAGGATCGCCGAGAACGCCCAGACCAGCACCATGACGCCGACCAGCTCGAGCAGCACGGGGAGGTTCGGGCGTCCGCCGGGCGGGAAGAGCCCGCGGTCGAAGGCCAGCTGGGTGAGGAGCGGCGGCACCACCGTGAGGGCGGCGCCGACGAGCACGAGGATCACGGTGAGCGTGAGCTTGGGGCGGTGGTCGCGGAAGAGTCCCGCGATGCGCCGGAGCAGGTCGTCGACCTTCGGAGCCGCCGCGTTGATCTCCCGCTGGCTGTCCGGATCGCTGCTCGAGATCCTCCCGCCGCGCGCCCCTCCGCGCATCCCGCCGCCTGCCGCGACGTCACCCATCCTGCTCACGGCTCGACCCTAGCCCCGCCCGCCTCCGGACCCCCGCCCTTCCGCCCACGGCGAAGTCGTGCAAGCCCGCGCCGCGCCGACGCGCCGTCCCGCACCCGATGCCCGTGCCGGGTACCTCTCCGGTGCCCGGTCTCGACACGCCGCTCCACCGCTACTCGACCACCATGCGGTCCGCAGGTCTCGATACGCCGCTCCGCCGCTAGCCGCCCCCGGCCCGAGACGGCCGCCGCAGGCGCCGCTCCCCGTCGCCCGCCCCCGGCGCCGTGCCTCAGTCGGCCGCCCCCGGCGCCGTGCTCCCCTGGTGGCCGCCCCCGGCGCCACCGCACGACGAAGGCCCGGGTCCTGCGCAGCAGGACCCGGGCCTTCGTTCGTGCACCCTATTCCCCCCGACGAGCAGTGCTGACGGCCCGCGGGGGTGTCGTGGGCAAGGCGGAGGAGGAGAGCTGTAGCGGAGCTACCGCCGACGACGACAACGCCGCCCACGGCACCCCCGCGGGTCGTCAGCCCTTGGTGGCGCCGGCGAGGAGGCCGCGGACGAAGAACCTCTGGAGGGAGAAGAACACGATGAGCGGCACGATGATCGAGATGAACGCGCCGGCCGTGAGCAGCTCCCACGACTGGCCGTAGGAGCCGGTGAGGTCCTGCAGCGCCTTCGTGATCGGCAGCCCCTGTCCGGAGGTGAAGACCGTCGCGACCAGCAGGTCGTTCCAGACCCAGAGGAACTGGAAGATGCCGAAGGAGGCGATGGCGGGGACCGAGAGCGGGAGCACGATGCGGAAGAAGATCTGGCCGTGTCCGGCGCCGTCCACTCGTGCCGCTTCGATGACCTCGCCGGGGATCTCGGAGATGAAGTTGTGGAGCATGAAGATCGCGAGCGGGAGCGCGAAGATCGTGTGCGCGATCCACACCTTCGCGTAGGAGCCGTCCAACCCGTTCACCCCGAGGCCGGGGAGGATGTAGAGCCCTCCGATGCGCAGGCCGTCCGAGAACAGCTGCAGCAACGGCACGAGCGCCATCTGGATGGGGACGATCTGGAGCGAGAACACGAGGACGAAGAGCGTGTTGCGGCCCTTGAAGTCGATCCAGGCGAACGCGTAGGCGGCGAGGCTGGCGATCGTGATCGGGATCAGCGCCGCCGGCAGCGTGATGACCAGCGAGTTCACGAACGCCTTGCCCAGGGTCAGGCTGTCGCCCGAGTTGAGCGCGTTCGCGTAGTTGTCGAGGGTGAAGCCGGGGTTGGCGAAGATCGTCCACCAGCCGGTCGTCTTGATGTCGTTCGCGGGGCGGAACGACGAGATGAACAGGCCGAGGGTGGGGACGGTCCAGATGACGGCGATGATCAGCGCGGCGAGAGTGGCGCCGCGCGATGTCGTCGCCTTCTTGACCTTGCCGCTGGCCGCCTCGATCCTGGACTCGCCGCGGGCGAGCGCGCGCTCGGTGCTGCGGTCGACCGGAACCTGGATCGGAGTGGGCGTGACGCTCATCGGATCTCCCTCTGCTTGGCGAGCTGGCGGGCGTTGTAGACGACGATCGGGAGCACGAGCAGGAACAGGATGACCGCGAGGGCCGCGCTGTAGCCGCTGCGGGCGCCGAGCTGGAACTGGCGGACCATCTCGAACGCGAGGACCGTGGTGTCGGAGCGGCCACCGGTCATCGCCGAGACGATGTCGAAGACCTTCAGCGACGCGATCGAGATCGTCGTGAGGACGACCACGATCGAGGAGCGGATGCCGGGGACGGTGACGTTCCAGAAGGACTGCCACGCGCTGGTTCCGTCGAGCGAGGCCGCTTCGAGCTGCTCGGAGGGGACGCCCTTGATGGCGGCGGAGAGCACCGTCATGGCGAATCCGGCCTGGGTCCAGATGAGGACGACGACGAGGAACAGCGTGTTCCACGGCTCGAGTCCCAGCCAGTCGACCGGCGGGGCGCCGAAGGCGGTGAGGATGCCGTTGAGGAGGCCGATCTGCTCGCCCTGGCGCACGTCGTAGAAGAACTTGAAGATGATCGACGCGCCGACGAACGAGATCGCCATCGGCATGAAGACCAGCAGCTTGAAGAACTTCTCGCCGCGGCTCTTGTCGATGAAGACCGCGTAGGCGAGACCGATCGCGGTCGCCGTGATCGGGGCCAGGAGCACCCAGACCACCGTGTTGAGGAAGGCGGTGATGCCGTCGGGGCTGGTGAAGACCCAGACGAAGTTGTCGATGCCGGCGAATCCGGAGCCGTCGTTCTTCATGAACGCGTTGATGGCCGTCGTGATCGTCGGGTAGATCAGGCCGATGAGGATGAAGAAGGCGGCCGGTGCCATGAACGCGATGAGCTGGAGTCCGTAGCCCGCGCCTTTGCGGGACCGGAAGTCGAGCAGGAACAGCGCGCCGCCGATGACGGCGGCCACCACCGCGACCCAGAGGACGGAGTTGTAGAGGCCGAAGACCAGCAGGAGGACGACCGGCAGGACGACCGTCACCGCGAGCCGGAGGACCGTGTAGCCGGTGCCGCGGCGGGGCGCGATCTCGACGAAGAAGAGGATGAGCGCCACCACGGCCGCGAAGGCCAGGAGGATGAGCGGGATCTGCGCGAGCGGCGGGATTCCCGCCAGCCATTGGAAGAACCCCGAGATGGTGATGGGGGACATGGACGCCCTTTCGAGTGCGACTCTGGACTCAGGAGGGGCCCGGCCCCGGGATCCGTGGATCCGGGGGCCGGGCCGTCACAGCTGAGCCGCCACTCGGGAGCGGCGGCTCTGCTCCGCTGCTAGGAGGTGTAGCCGGCCTGGATCTCCTCGAGCGCCTGGTCGGTGCTCGTGCCGTCGATCCAGTCGACCATGCCCTTGAAGAAGCTGTCCGAGCCCACTGCCTTCGGCATGAGGTCGGACGCGTCGAAGCGGAACGTGGTGTCCGGGTTCTGGAGGATCGCGATGGAGTCCTTCAGGACGTCGCTGCCCGCGTTGGCCGGGTCGAGACCGGTGTTCGCGGAGATGACGCCGCCGAGGGAGACGCGGCTGTTGGCCCAGTCGGCGCTGGCCAGGTACTCCTGGACCTTCGCGGTGTCCTCGTCGTTCGAGAACGCGGCGACCATCTCGCCACCACCGGTGACGGCCTGGGCGTCGTCGGCCTTGACCGGCGGGGTGAGGAAGGCCCACACGTCGCCGTCCTCGGCCACGTTGGCGCCGGCCGAGGTCAGGAAGCCCTCGAAGAACGAGGCCTGGTGGGTCAGCGCGCAGGTGCCGTTCGCCATGTTCTGGGCGACGTCGCCGAAGGCGGTGGAGTTGATCGACTTCACATCGCCGTAGCCGGCGTTGACGAGGGTCGGGTCGAGGAGGATCGATCCGACGGAGTCGAACGCGGACTTGATGGCCGGGTCGGTGAAGGGGGTGTCGCCCGCGACCCAGGAGTCGTAGACGTCGGGGCCGGCCTCGCGGAGGACGGCGTCCTCGATCCAGTCGGTTCCGGGCCAGCCGGAGGCCTCACCGGAGTTGAAGCCCGCGCACCAGGACGGTCCGCCGGTCTTCTCGGCGATCGTCTTGCCGAGCGCCTCCATCTCGTCCCACGTCGTGGGAACGGAGACGCCCCACTCCTTGAACTTGGCCGGGGAGTACCAGATGTAGCCCTTGACGGACGCCATCAGCGGCGCGCCGTACTGGGTGCCGTCGACCTGGCCGTACTTCTGCCAGTCCTCGGACCAGTTCTGCTTGACGTTGGCGAGGGCGCCCTCGGGGAGCTCCTGCACCTTGCCGGAGGCGACGGTGTCGGCGAGCAGACCCGGCTGCGGGAAGATCGCGAGGTCGGGGGTGTCGCCACCCTGGACCTTGATGCCGATCTGCTTCTCGAACTCCTTGTCGCCCGTGTACTTGATCTCGATGCCGCTCTCCTTCTCCCAGTCCGCCCAGGACTGCTCGAGAAGGGTGGCCTCGTCGCCGTTGATGGTGCCGTAGACGTTGACGACGCCGTCGGCGGTGCCGACCGTGCCGGCCGAGCTGCCGCCGCCGGCGTTCGGGTCGTTGGGGTCACTGCTGCTGGAGCAGCCCGCGAGTGCGATGCCGGCCGCTGCCAGAACGGCGACCGGGACGGTGATACGGCGGTGCAGGGATGACCGCATTCTTCCTCCTCATTGAGTGGTGGAACCAGCCGAGCAGGCCGCTCCTCGCCGATCGGGATCGGGAGGCTGTGGCGGCTCGAAGCGTGTGCCGCGACGACTCGGATGCTGGTGATGGCGATGCCAGGAGGAACTCCGAGCGGATCACCGGATTCGTGTGGGTGGGCTCCCACGGAGGGAAACCTTTCCACAAGAACGATGAAAGCACAACGCCAGTGATAGAGCGCTCTCTGAGATAACGATTCGGCGTCAGAACAGCGATCGCGGCGGCCGGGCCGGGCGGAGGTCGATCTCGGCGCGACGCCCGGCCGCCGGGCGGGGTATAACTTCCTGGAACCGTTTCCAGCATCGAGGCCGGACGGTCGGGAGGAACGCCGTGCCAGGCATCGAAGAGGTGGCCGAGCTCGCAGGAGTGTCGAAGGCGACGGTCTCGCGCGCGCTCAGCGGCCGGGGCTACGTCTCCGCGGGGACGAAGCAGCGCGTCGAGCGCGCCGCGACGAGCCTGGGCTACGTCGTCTCCGCCAACGCCTCCAGCCTCGTCACCGGCCGCAGCAACAACATCGCCGTGATCATCCCGATCATCAACCAGTGGTTCTTCGCCGGGATCATCGAGGGCATCGAGCGCGCCCTGCTCGCCGCCGGCTACGACCTGCTCCTCTACAACATCGACAAGCACCTCGACGCCCGCCGGAGCGTGTTCGAGTACTACCTCGTCCGCAAGCGCGTCGACGCGATCGTCGCCGTCACCCTCGAGATATCGCCGCACGAGACGGAGGCGCTCCTCGCCCTGGGCAAGCCCATCGTCGGCATCGGCGGCGAGCTCCCCGGCATCCCCACCTTCAGCATCGACGACGTCGCCGCCTCCCGCCTCGCCACGGAGCACCTGCTCTCCCTCGGCCACGAGCGGGTCGTCCACATCGGCGGGCTCGCGGAGGAGGAGATGGACTTCCACGTCCATACCCAGCGCCGCGACGGCTTCCGCCAGGCGCTCGCGGCCGCCGGCCTCGAGCCGGGCGCGCAGGACATCGTGCCCACCACCTTCGACATCCCCGGCGGGCACAGCGCCGGACGGCAGGTCCTCGGCGACCCGCGGACCCGGCCGACGGCGATCTTCGCCGCCTCCGACGAGATCGCGATCGGGATCATCCTCGCGGCGCGCGAGCTCGGCCTCTCGGTGCCCGAGGACGTCTCCGTCATCGGGATCGACGACCACCCCCTCGCCGAGCTCTTCGGTCTCAGCTCGATCCGCCAGGACCCGCGTCAGCAGGGCGAGCTCGCGGTCGCGCTGGTGCTGGACGCGCTGGCCGCCCTCGGTCGCGGCGAGCCCCCTCCCCCGGCCCGCCACACGCTGATCCCCGCCTCGCTGGTGATCCGCACCAGCACCTCGGCGCCGCGGGGAGCGAGAATCGGAGCATGAGCGACTCCGACACCCCCACCGTCCGCGACGTCCCCGAGCGGTCCCGCTTCGTGATCGAGGTCGGCGGCACCCCGGCCGGCTTCGCCGCGTACACCCGCCAGGGCGACGAGGTGACGCTCACCCACACCGTCGTCGACGACGCGTGGGAGGGCCACGGCCTCGGGAGCATCCTCGCGCTGGCCGCGGTCACCGCGATCACGGAGGCGGGCGGCACGGTCGTCCCGCGCTGCCCCTTCGTCGCGGCCTGGCTGCGCAAGCACCCGGACGTCGACGCCCGGGTCCGCTGGCCCGAGGACTGACTCACTCCGGGGGCGTCCTGCTCCCGATCTCCTGGAGCGCCCAGGTGTTGCCGTCCGGATCGGCGAAGTACGCGTACTGCACGCCGCCCAGGTCCTGGACCTCGCTGATCTCGAGCGAGCGGCCGACGAGCTCCGCGCGAGCGGCGGCGATGTCGTTGACGACGAGGTGGAGGGAGCGGACGACGCCCTCCTCCGGACCGGGGCCCATCCCGCTGCCGACCACGATCGAGCAGGCCGAGCCGGGCGGGGTGAGCTGGACCACGCGCATCGCGGCGGAGGGCCGCACGTCGTGGTCGAGGTGGAAGCCCATCACCTCCGTGTAGAAGGCGACCGCGCGGTCGACGTCGCTGACGGGGAGGGGGACGAGCTCGAGTCGCATCTGCACGCGACCAGTGTGCCGCGCGGCGGAACCGTGCGGGAGGGGGTCAGTCGCGCGGGCCGACGACGAGGCGCTCGTGCATGATCTCGACGGCGCGCTCGAGGACGCGGCGGTCCTCCGGAGTCAGATCGGCGAAGATCGGCGTCAGCGCGTCGCCGAGGTCGGTCCGCCAGGCGTTCAGCGCGTCCGCGCCGGCGGGAGCCAGGCGGATCTGCCAGGCGCGCGCGTCGAGGGGATCGGCGATG
Organism: Rathayibacter sp. AY1C5; assembly: GCF_002931705.1. Lineage (NCBI taxonomy): Bacteria > Bacillati > Actinomycetota > Actinomycetes > Micrococcales > Microbacteriaceae > Rathayibacter > Rathayibacter sp. AY1C5. The sequence continues at coordinate 9,766 of NZ_PSWD01000022.1, read as the reverse complement.
CGGTCGAGCCAGCCGGTCTCGACGAGGTTCTTCACGATCTTGGTCATCGTGGGCTGCGAGACGCGGCTCTGGGAGGCGAGCTCCCCCAGGCGCATCGGGCCCATCGAGAGGAGCACCGAGAGCGTGCGCCAGACGGCCTGCGACTCCTGGTTGCCGGTCGCCTGGGCGGCAAGGCGGGTGATCCGGTGCGTCACCGAGACGAAGTCGCTCAGGAGCTCGCTGAGCGAGACCTCGCTGGGCGGGACGTCGCGGGCGGGGAGCCCGGCGAGCAGATCGTGAGCAGTCACGCTCCGATCCTAGGGGCGCGCGCCGCCAACGGCCGGGAACGACGAAGGGCGCCGCCTCCGAGGAGACGACGCCCTGCGTCTGCAGGCGTGCCTGCGTCACCCTGACGAGCGACCGACCGGAGCCGGCACCCGCGACGGGTGAAGGGGATTACTTGACGGTGACGGTCGCGCCGGCGCCCTCGAGCTGAGCCTTGGCCTTCTCGGCGGTCTCCTTGTTGACGGCCTCGAGGACCGCCTTGGGGGCACCGTCGACGAGCGCCTTCGCCTCACCGAGGCCGAGGCTGGTGAGGGCGCGCACCTCCTTGATGACCTGGATCTTCTTCTCGCCGGCGGCCTCGAGCACGACGTCGAACTCGGTCTGCTCCTCGACCTCTTCGGCGGGGGCGGCCGGGCCGGCCACACCGGCGGCGGCGACGGGCGCCGCAGCGGTGACCTCGAAGACCTCTTCGAACTTCTTGACGAACTCCGAGAGCTCGATGAGCGTGAGCTCCTTGAAGGCCTCGATGAGCTCGTCCTGCGTGAGCTTTGCCATGATTTTTCTCCTTGTTTTTCTTTGTCTACGAACCGCGCGCGCACTGCTTCCCGGAAGGGGAAGACGTCAGCTCGCGGACTCCTGCTTCTCGCGCAGCGCCTCGACCGTGCGAACGGCCTTCGAGAGCGGAGCGTTGAACAGATATGCGGCGCCGAACAGCGAGGCCTTGAAGGCGCCGGCGAGCTTGCCGAGCAGAACTTCGCGGGACTCGAGGTCGGCGAGCTTGCCCACCTCTTCTGCGGTCAGCGGGTTACCGTCGAAGTAACCGCCCTTGACCACGAGGAGAGGGTTTGCCTTGGCGAAGGCACGCAGCGACTTCGCGACGGCGACAGGGTCGCCGTGCACGAACGCGATGGCCGAGGGGCCAGCGAGCTCGTCGTCGAAGGACGAGATACCGGCGTTGTTCGCCGCGATCTTGGTCAGCGTGTTCTTCACCACGGCGTAGGTTGCGTGCTCACTGATGTCCTTGCGCAGCGTCTTGAGCTGAGCAACAGTGAGACCGCGGTACTCGGTCAGCAGAACGGCCGTCGAGCTCTGGAACTTCTCCGTGAGTTCGGCAACCGAGGCTTCCTTGTTCGCCATGGCTACTCCTGTGAATTCTCGTGCCGGTAGCCCGAAGGCAGGCAAAGAAAAAAGCTCCGGCACAGGGGCGCGGAGCTTCGGGATCGCGGTGAGGCGGAACTGAACTCGTGCACCTGCGCGGGCAATTCGCTTCGCGAATCCTTCGTCCGGTGGCGATCCGCGGGGCCGGGGCCCTGCTCGTGCGCACACCGGAAACCGGCGGTCTTTGGCTTCGGGAAGCGTACGTCATCGCGGCGCGCGGGCGCAAGTCGAGGAGGAGGGTCCTCGCGCGGGATGCTGGAGGCATGACCGGCCCGACCCCCGACTCCGCCCGCGACGTCGACTCCGCGATCGCCTCGGTGGAGGGCGAGCTCAGCACCCTCTTCAACCGTGTGCGGGCGGCGATGCGCTCCTACGCCGAGCGTCTCCACCCGGAGCTGACGCCACTGGGCTACAAGACGATCTCGGCGCTCGAGCGCCGCGGACCCGTGCACTCGGGCGTGCTGGCCGAGCTCCTCGAGATGGACAAGTCGGCGCTCAGCCGCCAGATCACGGCGCTCGACCGCCTCGGCTTCCTCGAGCGCACCCCCGACCCGCAGGACGGCCGCGCCACGATCCTCTCGGTGACTCCGGCGACCGCCGCGCGGCTGCGCGAGATCCGCAGCTCGAACCAGGCGCTGATGCACGAGGAGCTGCGCAGCTGGGCGCTCGCCGACGTCGAGCTCTTCGCCTCTCTCCTGCACAGGATCAACGACCTCGACATCTGACGCTTAGCACCCCGTCCGTTCGGGGACAATCGCCGGACGCCGCCCGCTCGACTGCGTAGTTTCGGAGGCGATGGACCAGCACTCCTCCTCTCTCCTCCCCCACGACGTCGACGGCGCGCTCGGCTTCGCGCGCGGTCTGAGCGCCGACGCGCCCCGGCCCGGCACCGGTCGCACCGCCGAGCTGCACGGTCTCCTCGAGCGCCTGGCTCGGCACGACCTCGGCGTCGCGCGCGCGGTGGAGCCGCACCTCGACGCTCTCGCGATCCTCGGCGAGGCGGAGCTCGACCCGTCCGGACTCGGAGTCGCCGCCGACGCCGCCTGGGGGGTCTTCGCGGCCGAGGGCGGCGGGGATCCTCTGGTCGCGCGCGAGAGCGACGGCGACTGGCTGCTCGACGGAGTGAAGCCCTGGTGCTCGCTGGCCGACCGCCTCGACGCCGCCCTCGTCACCGCCCACGTCGGCGACGCCTCCGGCGAGCGCCGCCTCTTCGCCGTGGCGCTGCGCGACGGGTCGGCGACGCCGGAGCAGGACGCCTGGCACGCGCGGGGCCTGACGGAGGTGCCCAGCGGACCGGTCCGCTTCTCCGGCACCCGCGCCGTCCCCGTGGGGGACGCCGGCTGGTACCTCTCGCGGCCCGGCTTCGCCTGGGGCGGCATCGGCGTCGCCGCCTGCTGGCACGGCGGAGCCCTCGGAGTCGCGGCTGCCGTCGCGGCAGCGGCAGCCCGACGCGAGGACCCGCACCTCCTGGCCCACCTCGGAGCGATCGACACGGCGCTCTCCGCGTCGCGCCGGGCGCTGGACGAGGCCGCCGCGGCGGTCGACGCGGGCGAGGCCGACGGCCCCCGCGGCTCACTGCTCGCCAAGCGCGTGCGGGCGAGCGTCGCCGGAGCGGTCGAGGAGATCCTGCTCCGCGCCGGCCGCGCGCTCGGCCCGGCTCCGCTCGCCCTCGACGCCGAGCACGCCAAGCGCGTCGCCGACCTCGCGCTCTACGTCCGCCAGCACCACGCCGAGCGCGACGACGCCGCTCTCGGCCGCGCCGTGCTCGCCTCGGGCGAGGCGGCCTCCTGGTGAGCCGGCCCTTCGACGGGCGCCTCGAGGGCACTCCTCTCGAGCGCTGGACCGCGGACGGCCGCCGCGACCGCCTCCCGGAGCTGACCCTGCCCGACGGGATCCGGCGCGTCCTGGTGGTCGTGGCGCACGCCGACGACGAGACCCTCGGCTGCGGCGGCACCATCGCGCTCGCGCGTCGGCGCGGGATCGCGGTCGACGTCGTCGTCGTGACCGACGGAGCCGCGGCCCATGGGGAGCGGGACGCGGACCTCGCTGCCGAGCGCCGGCGGGAGGCCTCGGACGCACTGGCGGAGCTCGGCCCCGGCATCGGGCTCGCCTTCCTCGACGTGCCGGACTCGGCGACCCCGGAGCACCACGAGCGCATCGCACGCGAGGTGCGCGAGCGGGCGGCCGGCGCCCCCGGGACCGTCCTGCTCCTCTCCACCTGGACCGGGGACGGGCACCGGGACCACCGCGTGGTCGGCGAGATCTGCGCGGAGGTCGCGCGCGAGCTCGGGCAGCCGCTGCTCGCCGCGCCGATCTGGCTGTGGCACTGGGCGGTCCCGGAGGACCCCGAGGTGCCGTGGGGCGACCTCGTGCGCCTGCCGCTCGACGACGAGCTGCTCGAGCGCACCCGCCGTGCCCGCTCCCGCTATCCCAGCCAGACCCGCCCCGGGCCCGACGGGACCGGTCCGGTGCTCCATCCGCTCTTCCTGCGCACCTTCACCGGGGACGACCGGCTGGTGAGGATCGCATGAGCTACTTCGACGAGCTGTACGCCCGCCACGAGGACCCGTGGGGGTACACGAGCCGCTGGTACGAGCAGCGCAAGCGCGCCCTGACCCTCGCGAGCCTGCCGGAGCAGCGCTACGGCTCCGTGCTGGAGATCGGCGCCTCGATCGGCGTGCTGGCCGAGGCGCTGGCCGACCGGGCCGACCGCCTGCTGGCGATCGACGTGTCGAGCGCCGCCGTCGAGCGCGCCGCCCGCCGCCTCGCTCCGCTCGAGCACGTGCGGGTCGAGCACCACGACATCACCCGCGGCGTGCCGGAGGGTCCGTTCGACCTGGTCGTGCTCTCGGAGGTCGGCTACTACCTCGGCGACGCCCTCCCCGGCGTGCTGCGCACCATCCGCGACGCCCTCGCCCCCGCGGGGGAGCTCGTCACCGTGCACTGGCGGCATCCGATCGAGGGGCTCGCTCTGGACGGCGACGCCGTGCAGTCCGCCGTGGCGGAGCTGGGCCTGCACCGCCTCGCCCGCCACGAGGAGGAGGACGTCCTGCTCGAGGTCCACGCCCGCGACTCCCGCTCGGTCGCCCGCCGGACGGGGCTGGTGTGAGCCGGCTCGCGCAGGTGCTGGTCGTCGTGCCCGCGCGCGACGAGGAGGAGCGGATCGGCGGCCTGATCGCCTCCGTCCAGGCCAGTGCGACCCACCTCGCCCATCGGGCGCCCGGAATCGGGATGCGCCTCGTGGTCGCCGCGGACGGCTGCTCCGACGCGACCGGTGAGCGGGCCCGCGCCGCCGGCGCCGAGGTGCTGGAGCTCGCCCGCTGCGGAGTCGGCGTCGCCCGCTCCGCCGGGATCGCGCACGCCCTCTCCTCCGTCACCGCTCCGCTCGAGCAGGTGTGGATCGCCAACACCGACGCCGACACCGTGGTCCCCCGCGACTGGCTGGCCGCCCACGTCGAGCACTCCCGACGGCACGACGCGCTGCTCGGCACGGTCCGGCCCGACCCGGCCGACCTCTCCCCCGGTGCCTACTCGCGCTGGCGAGACGTCCGCGCGCGGGAGGAGTCGATCGGCAGCATCCACGGCGCGAACCTCGGCGTCCGCGCGAGCGCATACCTCGCGGCGGGCGGCTTCGGCCGGGAGCCGCTGCACGAGGACGTCCTGCTCGTCGAGCGGCTGCGCGCGAGCGGCGCCCGGGTCGGAGCGACGGACCGCGGCGAGGTGGTCACCTCCGGCCGCCGCGACAACCGGGTCGAGGGCGGCTACGGCCACTACCTCCACGCTCGCTTCCCGTCCGAGACGTCTCCGGCCTGCGGCTGAATCGGGTACACGCGCACGCGGAACACGATGCGAGGGGTCCCTGTCAATGGTCGGGCCGTGGTTTGTCATGGATTGCGCAGGAGAGTCAAATGGGTGTCGAGCACGACCCGGTGCTCTCCGATGGAAGGGTCACCGCATGAATCCCCGCCTCGTCCTGCTGGCACTGGTCGCCTTCACCGCCTACGTGTTCGGCTCCCGCGCCGGCCGCGGCCGCTACGAAGAGCTGCGCCACCTCGCACTCGGCGTGTGGAACGACCCGGCCACGAAGAAGACCCGCAAGAAGCTCAAGAAGACCTCCAAGCGCGAGGCCAAGCAGCTCACCGCCATCGCGAGCACGGCCCGCGACAAGGTGCAGCGCCGCCTCCGCTGACCCCCGCTTCCACGACTCACAGGACACCGGCCCGCCGGTGTCTCCGCTCGCATCGGAACGGCCGATCGAGCACGAACTGAAGGAGAAACCTCATGGGCATCATCAGCTGGATCATCCTCGGCCTCATCGCCGGGGCGCTCGCCAAGCTCATCCTCCCGGGCAAGCAGGGCGGCGGATGGATCATCACGATCGTCCTCGGCATCGTGGGCGCGCTGCTCGGCGGCTTCCTCAGCACGCTGTTCGGCATCCAGGACGCCGTCAACGGCATCAACATCGTGAGCATCATCGTCTCCGTCGTCGGTGCGATCGTCGTCCTCCTCATCTACGGCGCGATCGTCGGCCGCAAGTCCCGCGCGTAAGTCGCGCTCCCCGAAGGCCCCCGGCATCCGTGCCGGGGGCCTTCGGCGTTCCCGGAGCGGGCGCACCTCTGCTCAGGGGATCCGACTCCTCCTCCGGGGGGAAGCTGGATGTCCGCCGAGCGCGCAAGGGGTTGATGCTGAGAGCCGCAGGCGATGGACTGGAGGCACGACGGCGCGGCTCCACTGCGCCCTCGCCCCGACGAAAGGACGTACTCGCTCATGAGCGACGACACCGCAACGGTCCCCACGATCACCCTGAACAACGGCGTGGAGATCCCGCAGCTGGGCTTCGGCGTGTTCCAGATCGACCCGGCCGAGACCAAGGACGCGACCCTGGCGGCCCTCGAGGTCGGCTACCGCCACATCGACACCGCCGAGATGTACGGCAACGAGGCGGGCGTCGGCGAGGCCGTCCGCGCCTCCGGCCTCGACCGCTCCGAGGTCTTCGTGACCAGCAAGCTCAACAACGGCTTCCACGCCCGCGAGGACGCTCTCGCCGCGATCGACGTCACCCTCGGCGAGCTGCAGTTCGACTACGTCGACCTCTTCCTCATCCACTGGCCGCTCCCGAACGTGGGCGACTACCTGGAGACCTGGAAGGCGATGGAGGAGATCTACCGCAGCGGCAAGGCGAAGGCGATCGGCGTCTCCAACTTCCAGACCAACCACCTCAACCGGCTCCGCGCCGAGGCGACCATCGTCCCGGCCGTGAACCAGATCGAGGTGCACCCCTACCTCGTGCAGCAGGAGCTCCGCGCCTACGGCACCGAGCACGGCATCGCGACCGAGGCCTGGTCGCCGATCGCGCAGGGCCTCGTCCTCGACGACGACACCATCACCCGCATCGCGCGCAACGTCGACCGCAGCCCGGCGCAGGTCGTGCTCCGCTGGCACATCCAGCGCGGCGACATCGTCTTCCCGAAGTCGGTCACCCGCAAGCGCGTGGAGGAGAACTTCGCCCTCTTCGACTTCGAGCTCGACGACGAGGCGATGACCGACATCACGGCGCTCGACCGCGGCCACCGCACCGGCCCCGACCCCGACACCTTCAACTACATCCCGAGCTGATCCTCGGCTCCACGGAGCGCGCCCGGCCTGCAGTCATCCTGCGGACCGGGCGCGCTCGTGCGTGGGGCGGCGAGCCGAGCCGCGCACGAACAGGGCGGGTCTCGAGACGCCGCGCTGCCGCTCCTCGACCGGCACGGTCACGGGCCGACCGCACCCCTGCTGATCGGAGGAGCGGGTGCAGCCCGCGCATCGAGGTCCACCACCGACGAACAGCGCGGACCCCGATGCGCCGGGCCCGCGGATCAGCCCTGCTGCGAGTCGCGCCAGGAGTGCTCGGGGGCGTAGCCGAGGACCTCGCGGGCGTGGTCGATCGAGAGCAGGGTCCCGGTGGTCCCGAGGTCGCCGCGCAGCTCGACGCCGGGGAACACCTCGGCCACCAGCTCGGCGTTGGGGCGCGTCATCACGGTGTCGGCCGCGGCGATGATGAAGCGGTCGAACCCGGTCGTCTCGGCGAGCAGCGCCTTCTCGACCGCCTGCGCTCCGTCGCGTCCGTCGATGTAGCCCCAGAGGTTCCACTTGCGCAGCAGCGCGTCGGAGTCGAACGACGGGAACTCGGCGTAGTCGGCCTCGTCCATGACGTTCGAGAAGCGCAGGCCCGTGATCTTCAGGTCCGGGTGCCAGCGGCACAGCTCGATCGCCATCTGCTCCTCGAGGTGCTTGGTGAGCGAGTAGACCGACTCCGGGCGCGCCGGGTACTGCTCGTCGACCGGGATGTAGGGCGGCGGGACGTCGAAGGGCAGGCCCAGCACGGTCTCGCTGGAGGCGTAGACGACGTTGCGGATGCCGGCACGGATCGCTCCGTGGAACGCGTTGAACGTCGCGATCATGTTGTTGTGGAACGTGGCGACGTCGGGCACGAGGCCCGGCGCGGGGATCGCGGCGAGGTGCACGAGCGCGTCGATGCCCTCGTACTGGTCGTTCACCGACTGCAGCGCGTCCACGACCTGGCCGTAGTCGGCGATGTCGATGCGGACGAAGCCCGCGCCGCGGTCCCCCGCACGGTCCAGATTGAAGACCTCGTGCCCGGAGGCGCGGAGGCGGGTGACGACGTGGCGGCCGAGCTTGCCGGATCCACCGGTGACTGCGATTCTCATGCTCGAACGCTAACGGGCCTGAGCGACGAGGGACGAGGGTTGCGGATCAGCTCCGGGCATGGAGCGAGATCGCGCCGCCGACCTCGGGCGTCGTCTCGTCGGCGACGAGCTCCGTCCAGCGGCGGAGCACGGCGGCGCCGGCCGCGTCGTTCACGGCTCCGTCGACGACGAGGACCGGGTAGGGCTTCTCGGGCACGCCCTCTGCGGGCCGCACGTCGACGTGGGCGACGTCGTAGGCGTGCTCGAACAGCCAGTCGGCCATCGCGTAGTCGCTCCGGGAGTCGCCGACCGTGCGCCAGCGCTGCGGGATCGCGCCGGTCGCTCCGAGCAGCTCCACGGCGCGCTGGGCGCCGAGGTCCTTGCCGAGCCGGTTCGACTCGATGTCGGTCGAGATGACGGTCGGGTCGATGCGGAAGTCGACCGTCCCCTCCTCGTTCGGGTACCGGATGCCGCGGCGCTCGACTCCGAGGCCCGCGGCGGTCATGATCTGCAGGGCGTCGGCGTCGAAGACGAGCTGGCGCTCGAGGTAGTCCTCGCTCGGCAGGTCGACCAGCTGCTCGGCCGAGACCATGGCGCGCTTGGTCTCGTCGAAGAAGACCAGGTCGTCGTAGTCGGAGCGGATCATCCGCTCGAGGTCGCGGGCCACCGGCTCGGGGATCGCGAGCGACTCGTCGACGATCGGCTCCGAGGTGCCGCGGTAGTCGACGGTGAACCAGACGGCGCCCTTCTCGCAGACGCAGACGATGCGGGCCTCGGCCGAGACGCCGCGCTCGAGGAGCGCGGGCAGGACCCGCTCGCGCAGGAACGCGTCGGAGCGGCCCGTGTTGAACACGATCGGGATGCCGGCGTTGGCCAGGGTGACGAGGTCGTCGGCGATCTCGGGGATCGAGATCGTGCGCGTGACGGGGCTCGCGATGGGCCCGTCGACGTCGAGGAGCAGGCCGAGCGGAGGGGGTGTGGAGGTCATCGTGTCCCATTCTGCCGTGCCGGGGCCGCTCGACGCCTCCGGGACCGCCTCCGCGCGGGCGGAGCGGTTCAGGAGGCGGGGACGACGAGGGTGCGCTGAGCGGTGGTGCCGTCGGGAGCGAGGACGGCGAGGGTGATCAGGGTCTCGGAGTCGCGGCAGTCGGCGGTGACGGCGGCGGAGCCGGACGCCGCGAGGTCGACGGGCTCGCCCGCGCTCGCGTCGGTGGTGCCGACGGCCAGGCGGGCGGTGGCGCCTCCGCTCGTCTCCCACGACAGGGCGAGCGGGACGGATGCGGTGCGGTCGCCCTCGCAGTCGACGGAGGCGGGGGTGGAGGCGAAGGAGACGATCGCGGGAGGAGCGTCGGATCCGGTGCCCGGCTCGGTGCCGGACGGAGCGGCGGAGACCGTCGGTGCGGGGGCGGCGGCGCCGTCGGCCGCCTCCGCGGAGCCGGGAGCGGCGGACGTCGCCGGAGCGGTCCCGGACGGCGCCGAGGACGGGCCCGCGGACGCCGTGGCTGCGCCGGGCGCTCCCCCGCCGGCGGGCCGGACGAGCAGCACGATCGCGAGGACGACGGCGACGAGTCCGAGGGCGGCGAGGACGATCCCGGTGGTGCGGGCGGAGCGGGACGGCATCGGTCCTCCTGGGACGGGACGGGACGGGACGGGAC
>NZ_PSWD01000021.1:0-57998 GCF_002931705.1 Rathayibacter sp. AY1C5 | reverse complement strand
CTCCCGACACCGAGGACGCCCCCACCGGAAGCTGACACCGGAAGCTGACACCCGACCACTCGCCCCACCCGCCCCGCTCGCGGCGGGAACGCCGACGGCCCGGAGGACACTGTCCCCCGGGCCGTCGGCGTCGGTCAGCGCGCGTCGCGGCGGCGGCGCGTCACTCCGAGCGCGAGCGCTCCGCCGGCGAGCAGGGCGAAGGCCGCCGCGGCGGTCCAGCCCGTCTCGACGCCGGTGCTCGCGAGTCCCGAGCCGGTCCGCGGAGGAACGGCGCCGGCCGGAGCGGGAGCCGGCGTGCGGGTCGGCTCGGCCGAGGGGTGCGCGGTCGGCGCCGTGGTCGGCTCACCCGTCGGCGCCACCGTCGGCTCGACGGTCGGCCCAACAGTCGGTCCCGGCGTCGGTACCGTCCCCGTCCCGAACACGGACGCCGCGGAGCCGAGCGATGCGAGCACCGTCTCGCCGTTCGCGTCGTCCACGCCGTCGTTGTCGGTCACCGCGAACACCTCGCCGGAGCCGGTGATCCCGAGGCCCTCGAGCTTCTCCTGGGTCCAGCCGTTCCCGGCCTGCAGCGCGGGCAGCACGTCGACCGCGAGGGTCTTCTCGAGCATCGGCAGCGTCTCGCCGACCGCCGCGCCGGCCTCCGTCGGCAGCGGCACCGTGTACACGGCCTTCAGCGCGGCGTCCGGCCCGTTGAGCTTGTCGCGCTCGATCACCGCGAGCGTGCCCGCGGGGGTCAGCGTGATCTCCGAGAGCCCGTTCCAGTCGCCGTCCGCCCCGGAGACGGCCTCCAGCGGGTAGCCGAAGAAGCTCCAGCTGTCGGCGGCGACGTCGTAGCGCCCGATCCGGACCACTCCGTCGGCGTCGATCGAGGCCTCGCGCTGCAGCGCCGTCCAGACGATCTCACCGGCGGCGCCGTCCTCGACGGTCACTCCCTCGAAGCCCTGCTTGCCCAGTGCGGAGGCGAGCTCCGCGGGCAGGGCGATCCGCTCGGTCACCGCGGCGTCCGCGTCGAGCCGCAGGAGCGCGTTGCCGTCGCCTGTCCCGCCCTCCGTCACGGCCCAGAAGCCGCCGTCGACGCGGGCGGCGATCCCCTCCAGATCCAGAGCGGCGGGCTCGCCGCCCTCGGTCACCGTGAGCGTCGAGTCGAGCAGCGCCGGCGAGACGGAGGTGTCGATAGAGTGGAGGGTGCTCGGCGCGTAGGCGCTGTCGCTCACCGCGTACAGGCGGTCGGGCGCCGCCGGGTCGGTCGAGAGGCCCGAGAGCGCACCCCAGGGCAGCGGCGATCCGTCGACGTCGGCCGACAGCACGGTCGGGAACGCGGGGGCGGAGGCGCCGAGCGCGTAGAGCTGCACACTCGCGCGGACGGCGGCCTCGGCGTCGTCGGTCTCGCTCGAGACGACCAGCAGGTCGCGCTCGGGCAGGGCGAGCAGCCCCTCCGGGCCGGGCGTCGACGGCAGCGCCTGCACGAAGCGCGGCGCGGTCGGCTCCGACACGTCGTAGACGGCCACGAAGTTGGCCCGCTCGGCGCCGACGAACACGTAGGGGACGCCGTCGAAGGTGGCCGAGAGCAGGCCCTCGGGCTCGGAGCCCTTCGCGTCGGAGCGCTTGTCCGGGTAGAGCCCGAGGCGCACCGCGAGGTGGTCGAACGAGTTCCCGGCGTCCCACTGCACGGCCCCGGTCGCGGCGTCGAGGATCGACCAGCCGCGCGTGCCGCCCTTCCAGTCGCCCTCGTTCGCGATCGCGACGTGGTCGTCGCCGACCCAGCCGATCGCGTCGGGCTCGCGCGGGACGTCGGTGATCGAGCCGGTCAGCGAGATCGAGTCGTCGTCGAGCGTGTCGATGCCGCCGACGGAGGCGGTGCCCGCGGTGTACGAGGCGGTGACGGAGCGGGTGGCCAGGTCGACGATCGCGACGGCGTTGTTCTCCTGCAGCGTCACGGCGACGGCCGTGTCGGCCGGGTTGATCGAGACGTACTCGGGCTCCGGGTCCGACGGGGTGTCGAGGCCGGCGAGACCGGTGAGGTCGACGTGCTCCGGCACCCAGGCGGAGGGGTCGCCCGCGAGGTCCATCACCACGAGCTCCCCGGCGGGCGCCTGCGGGAGGTCGCCCTCCTCGCCGCCCTCGGGGGCGAGGTCCTCGTCGCGCTGGTTCTCGATCGCGATGACCGCGGTCGAGCCGTCGGTGGTGACGTCGATGGAGTCGGGCTGGCCGCCGAGCTCGATGCTCGCGATGGGCGCGAGGTCGTCGGCGTGCAGCACGCTGACGTGGCCGGAGGGGTTCGCGAAGTCGCCGTCGCTCGTGTCGACCACCGCGAGGACGTACTCGCCGGTCGCGTAGACCGAGGTCGGCTCGCCGCCCACGCCGACGCCGCCGCGCGGCTCGGGGGCGTCGGGGTCCGAGATGTCGAGGACGTCGATGCGCTGCCCGGCGGAGTCCGTCGAGTAGACCAGGCGGCCGTCGGGCGACGCGCTCGAGATCTCGGCGACGGCGGAGTCGGCGGACGGGTCGGCCGCGTTGAGGTAGGCCGCCACCGTCGCGATGCGGGTGAAGAAGGAGTCGCCCGCGGCGGAGGCGGGCAGAGCCGCGGCTCCGAGGGTGCAGCCGGCGAGGGTGACGGTGAGGGCGAGGGCGGCGGTGCGGGTGCGGGTATGACGAGAGGACACGGGTCTCCTGAGCGGCTTCGAAGGAACCCGCCCACGCTGGCCGCCCCCGGTGAACGCGCCGCCGCCCGCAGGTGTCCGCCCGGCGAACGCGCGGTGGCGGAGCCGCGACCGGGCGGGGGTCTCGAGACGCCGGCACGGACGCCTCGAGATCCGCCAGGCGGCGTGGTCAGCGCGCGAGGCCCTCCGCGGCCGAGCCCCAGGAGCCGAGGGCCGCGCGGACGCGCTCGTCGCGCGCGAGCGTCAGCGCCTCCGCGTACCCCTCCTCCAGCACGTCGTCGAGCCGCACCCGCGCACCCGTCTCGGAGGAGCGGACCGCCGCCTCCACCATCGCGAGGCTCCGCACGTTCGAGTGCACCTCGCCCGAGGGCACCGCCCCCGAGCCCAGCACCCGCACGAACTCCGCGAGCGAGCCCGCGATCTCCTCGGGCACGGGCTCGAGCGTGGCGGTCCGCACCGCCTCCGACTCGCGCGACTGCCACTCCGGAGCGCCGTCGCCGTCCCAGTGCGCGGTGCCGCCGGCCCCGTTCACGCGCCAGTCGCCGTTCCACGAGGTCTCGAGGCCGTCGGCGCACCAGCTGCCGGTGTAGCTGAAGCGCACTCCGCCGGCGAACTCGAACACGGCGCTCGCCGCGGCTCCGTCGGCGTACCAGCTCCAGGCCGGGTTGTACTCCTCGCAGTAGACCGCGACCGGGTCGCTGTCGAGCAGGTACCGCGCCGCGTCGAAGGCGTGGATCGCCATGTCGACCAGGAGCACGTGGTCCATCTCGTCGCGGAAGCCGCCGAAGCGGGGCGCCTTTGCGAAGTGCACGGAGGCGGTGCCCAGCTGCCCGAGCCCGGCGATCTGCTCGCGGAAGGCGGTGATCGCCGCGTAGTAGCGGCGCGACTGGCTGGTCATCAGGAGCCGGCCCGAGGCCTCGGCCGTCGCCGCGAGCACCAGCGCCTCGGCGATGGTCGGCGCGATCGGCTTCTCGGAGAGCACGGGCAGCCCGGCGAACAGCGCCTCCGAGCTGACGGGCAGATGCGCCCGCGGCACGGTCACGTTGACCACGGCGTCGGCGCCGGAGCGCGCGGCGACCTCGGCGACGGAGGTGCCGACCGCGACCGGGCCGACCCCCTCCTCCTCCGCGGCAGCCGTGGCGAGGTCGACGTCGAGGTCGACGAGGCCGACGAGCTCGGCGTCCGGGGAGTCGCGGATGGTGCGGATCCAGGCGCGGCCCATCGCGCCGGCGCCGACCTGGACGAGGCGGACCGTCATCGGACGAGCGCTCCCTCGTAGTCCTGGCCGTTGTGGAAGTCCTCGGTCTCGTAGCGCTGCAGCACCGGGAGGCTGCGCTCGGGGCGCGAGGAGCGCACCCACTCGACGCCGTTCGCGATCACGCGGCGCACCTCGGCCTGGTGGTAGACGGGGTAGTCCTGGTCGCCGGGGGAGAAGAAGAAGATGCGCCCGTGGCCGCGCTTCCAGGTCATGCCGGAGCGGAAGACCTCGCCGCCCGTGAAGGTCGAGAGGAACACGAGCTCGTCGGGCGCCGGCACGTCGAAGAACTCGCCGTACATCTCCTGCCGGGGGATCACGAAGGGGTGCGGGATCCCTTGGGCGATGGGGTGCGTGGGGTCGACGGTCCAGACCAGCTCGCGGTCCTGCTCCGAGCGCCAGCGCAGCGTGCAGGTGGTGCCCATGAGCTTGCCGAAGATCTTCGACCAGTGGCCGGAGTGCAGGACGACGAGGCCCATGCCCGAGAGGACGTGGCGCTGGACGCGCTCGACGATCTCGTCGGAGACGTCGCCGTGGGCCATGTGGCCCCACCAGACGAGCACGTCGGTGGCGTCGAGGACGTCCTCGGTGAGGCCGTGCTCGGGCTCGTCGAGCGTGGTGGTGGAGACGGTGGCGCGCTCGCCGAGGTTCTCGCGGATGCCGTCGGCGATCGTGCTGTGCATGCCGTCGGGGTAGATCGCGCGGACCTTCTCCTCGATCTGCTCATGGCGGTTCTCGCCCCAGACGAGGACGCGGACGGGGGAGGAGGGTGTGGTCACGATGTTCCTTCTTCGACGGTGGAGACGGTGCGGCAGTGGGCGGCCCGACACGGGGTTAACCGCTTTACCGGCCGCGTCTCCTAGGATGCGGGAGACGTCCGCCCCGCGTCAACCACGGCCGGGCGGCGCGAGCGGAGGAGGCGCGGTGGCCACGATGAGGGACGTCGCGCGCCTCGCGGGGGTCTCGATCGCGACGGTCTCGTTCGTGGTCAACGACACCAAGCCCGTCTCGCCCGAGACCCGCGAGCGGGTGCGGGCGGCGATGCGCGAGCTCGGCTTCCGGCCGCACGCCCTGGCCCGCGCTCTCGCGCGGCGCCGCTCCGGGATCGTCGCGGTCGTCTATCCGCTCGTGTCGAGCCGGCCGCTCAACACCGCCACCTCGTTCCTGCTCGGAGCCGCCGAGGCCGCGGCGGAGCAGGACCACTCGATCGTCCTGTGGCCGACGGTCGGCGGCTCCGACCGCCTCGCCGACCTGCGCGCCGACGGCCTGATCGACGGCGTCGTGCTGATGCAGGTCACCAGCGAGGACGAGCGCGTGCCGGTCCTTCGGGACTCCGGCACGCCCTTCGCCCTCATCGGGCGCACCCGCGACCCGTCCGCCCTCGACTGGGTCGACATCGACTTCGAGGGCATGGTCGAGGAGGCGCTCGGCCGGCTCGCCGGCCTGGGGCACGCGCGGGTGGCGCTCGTGCTCGGCCCGGACCGCGACGCCGCGGCCGACTTCGGCCCCTACGCGCGCACCCAGGAGGCGTTCGCACTCGCCTGCGCGGCCCGCGGCGTCGAGGGCGTGCTGCTGCGCTGCGAGGAGTCGCCCGCCGGCGGCCGCACCCTCGCCCGCTCGTTCGACCCCGCCTCCGCGACCGCCGTGGTGATCGTCAACGGGGGCGCCGCCGTCGGGTTCGCGCACGAGGTGCGGCACCGCGGGCTGCGCGTGCCCGAGGACCTCTCGATCGTCCTGCTCGCCTCCGACCCCGACGTCGCCGACCTGGCCGACCCGGCGCTCGACCTGCTCGTCGCGCCCGGCCGCGAGCTCGGCCGCCGCGGAGTGGAGGCGCTGCTCGCCCGCCTCGCCGACCCCGCGGTACCGCTCCTCCAGGAGCGCATCGGCGGCCCGTGGCGCCCCGGCGGCTCGGTCGCCCCTCCGCACTGACGGGCACCCCGGGAAGCCCCGGGAGTGCGCGCTACGGCACGATCGAGTCGATGTAGCCGCCGTCGACGCGCACGGCGGCGCCCGTGGTGGCCGAGGCGAGCGGGGAGGCGAGGTACGCCACCATGTGGGCGATCTCCTCCGGCTCGATGAGGCGCTTCAGCAGAGACTGCGGCCGGTGCAGGCGCATGAACTCGCGCTGCGCCTCCTCCCACGGGAGCTCGCGGTCGACCAGCTCGTAGACGAAGTCCTCGACGCCGCCCGTGTGGGTCGGCCCGGCGAGCACGCTGTTCACCGTCACCCCGGTGCCGGCGGCGGCCTTGGCGAAGCCTCGCGAGACGCCCAGCAGCGCGGTCTTCGACACTCCGTAGTGGATCATCTCGGCGGGCGTGACGACGGCGGAGTCGCTGCCGATGTAGAGGACGCGGCCCCACTCGCGCTCCATCATCCCCGGGAGGTAGGCACGGGTGAGGCGCACGCCGGTGAGCACGTTGACCTCGAAGTAGCGGCGCCACTCGTCGTCGTCGATGGAGAGCGCATCGGCGGAGCCGAAGATCCCGAGGTTGTTGACGAGCACGTCCACCTCCGAGGCCGCGCGCAGGAGGGAGGCCGTGCCCTTCTCCGTCGACACGTCGGCTGCGACTCCGCGCACCCGCGCCTCCGGCACCGCCGCGCCGACCGCCTCGATCGCCCGGCGGATCGACCGCTCGGAGCGGGCGTTCACGATCACCTCGGCGCCCGCCTCCGCGAGCGTCGTCGCGATGGCCAGCCCGATGCCCTGCCCCGATCCCGTGACGAGGGCCGTGCGCCCGGTGAGATCCAACCCGATCATGCTGCTCCGCTCCGCTCCGCGCCGCCGCCCGCCGGCCGCGCTCGGGGTCGAGCATGCCACCGAGCCCTGACATCCGGCCCGCTTCCGGTTGAGGACGCCCGCGGGTCGCCGCGGCGTCGCTCGTAACGGTGGAGACCGTTGCCAACCGGACACTCGTGCGTTACGGTCTAATCAATCGGCAATACGTATTACCCGTGGGTAGTACGCCGATGACCCAGACTGTCGACGAGGACGAGGCGGACGCGTGACCCCGATGCAAGCAGATGTCGCCGTGATCGGCGGCGGACTCGGAGGAGTGGCCGCGGCGATCGCCCTCGCCCGCAACGGCCTCTCGGTCGTGCTGACCGAGCAGTACCCGTGGCTGGGCGGTCAGCTCACCTCGCAGGGCGTCCCGCCGGACGAGCACACCTGGGTCGAGCAGTTCGGCGTCACCGCCGACTACCGGCGCCTCCGGGACGGCATCCGCGGCTACTACCGCCGCAACTACCCCCTCACCGCCGAGGCGATGCGCGACGACCGCCTGAACCCCGGCCGCGGACTCGTGAGCCGGCTCTGCGCCGAGCCCCGCGTCGCCGTCGCCGTGCTCGACGAGATGCTCGCCCCCTACCGCTCGAGCGGAGCGATCCGCGTCGTCACCGGCGTCGTCCCCTTCGCCGTCGACGGCGGCCCGGGCCGGATCGAGCGCGTCCTGCTGCGCGACGCGGTCTCGGGCGAGGAGCTCGCCGTCTCCGGACGGTACGTGATCGACGCGACCGAGACGGGGGAGCTGCTCCCCCTCGCGGAGGTCGACTACGTCACGGGGTCCGAGTCGCGCGACGAGCACGGCGAGCCCAGCGCTCCCGCCGTCGCCGACCCGATGAACGTGCAGGCCGTCACCTGGTGCTTCGGCTTCGACAGCGCGGACGGCGACCACACCATCGAGCGCCCGGCCGACTACGACTACTGGCACGAGTACGAGGTGCCGTTCTGGGGCGGGAAGCTCCTCTCCTTCACCGCGCCGAACCCGAGGACGCTGCGCCCCGAGACCCGCACGATGCACGTGAACGCCGTGGGCGACACCCGCACCGCGGACCAGCGCGCGCAGGGCGGGGACACCGACCTCTGGATGTTCCGCCGGATCCTCGCGACCGAGACCCTCCGGCCGGGCGCGCTCGACAGCGACATCGTGCTCGCGAACTGGCCGATGCTCGACTACCTCGACAGCTCGATCCTCGACGTGCCGGAGCCGGAGAAGCACCTCGCCGGCGCCCGCGCGCTCTCGCTGTCGTACTTCTACTGGCTCCAGACCGAGGCGCCCCGGCCCGACGGCGGCCGCGGCTGGCCCGGGCTCCGGCTCCGCGGCGACGTGATGGGCACCGCCGACGGCCTCGCGCAGGCCCCCTACATCCGCGAGTCCCGCCGGATCCGCGCGCTCACCACGGTGCGCGAGCAGGACGTCTCCGTCGCCGCCCGCGGGACGGGGAGCCCCGCCCGCTTCGACGACTCCGTCGGCGTGGGCATGTACCGGATCGACCTGCACCCGACCACCGGAGGCGACAACTACCTCGACGTGGAGTGCTCGCCGTTCGAGATCCCGCTCGGCGCCCTCGTGCCGCGCACCCCGACGAACCTGCTGCCCGGGGGCAAGAACATCGGGACGACGCACATCACCAACGGCGCGTACCGCCTCCACCCCGTGGAGTGGAACATCGGCGAGGCCGTCGGCGAGCTGGCGGCCCTCGCCCTCGCCGAGGACCTGTCGCCCCACGAGATCGCCGCCGACCCCGCCCTCGTCGCCCGCCTGCAGGCGAGGCTCGAGTCGCGCGGCGTAGAGACCCACTGGCCCGACGTCGTCGGGTACTGACCGGGAACACCGAGAAGACCATTGGAGAAAGAGAGACGATGAGACCAGCGAAGAAGCTGATGGCCTCGCTCGCCGCAGTCGGAGTGATCGCCGCCCTCTCGGGCTGCGGCGCCGCCGGCGGCGGGGACGACTCAGCACCCGTCGCTCTGAGGATGTCCGTCTGGACCTCCGACGAGAAGCAGCTCGCCCTGTTCGACTCGATGGCCGACGAGTACATCGCCGACCACCCCGAGATCGAGTCCGTGACCTTCGAGTCCCTCCCGTTCGCGGACTACAACTCGACCCTGACCACGCAGGCCGCGGGCGGCAACGCCCCCGACCTCGCCTGGGTCGGCGACATCGCGAAGGACCTGATCGACGCCGGAGCGCTCGCTCCGCTGACCGAGACCTTCGAGGGGACCGAGGGCTACGAGTACGACGACATCCTGCCCAGCGTGGCGCAGTCGTTCAGCCAGGACGGCGAGCTCTACGCGTACCCGTTCTCCAACTCGCCGTTCGCGCTGTACGTGAACCAGGACCTCATCGCGCAGGCCGGGCAGACCGTCGACCCCGCGACGCTCAGCTGGGAGGACGTCGACCGCATCGGCGCGGCCGTCAACGAGTCGACCGGCAAGGCCGGCTACATCATCCGCGACTTCGACTTCTCGGGCTGGCTGAGCCTCGCGAACCTCTGGGCGGGCTGGGGAGCCCAGCCGTGGAGCGACGACGGGACCCAGTGCACGATGGACTCGCCCGAGATGGTGGAGGCGTTCCAGTTCTTCCACGACTCGGTCTACGTCAGCGGCGCGACCCCCGGACCCGGCGTGACGGCGGACTTCTTCGCCGGCGACGCCGCGTTCACGACCGCGCAGGTCTCGCGGGCGAGCCTGCTCGACGGCTCGTTCCCGTTCGAGATCTACCCGCTGCCCGTCGGCCCCGCCGGCGAGTACGGCAACATCGGCCAGGCCGGCATGGCCGCGCTCGCAGGCGGCGACCACGTGGAGGAGGCGACCGGCTTCCTCTCGTTCATGACCAACCCGGAGAACTCCGCCAAGCTCGCGCAGTTCTTCCCGCCGCCCCGCGAGTCGCTGCTGTCCGGTGAGGAGCTGGCGAAGGTCAACACCCGCCTCAGCGCCGAGCAGCTCGACCGCGTCGTGGTCGACGAGCTCGCCGACGTGTCCGCCACCCCTCCGGTGACGAGCCCCGCCGAGATCACCTCGGTCGGCAAGACGGCGCTGGACCGCATGTGGTCGGCCGACGCCGACGTCGCCGAGGTGCTCGGAGGCGTCTGCGACGCCATCGCGCCCGTCCTCCAGGGGAAGTGATCCCGTGACCGCGACCTCGACGGACAGCCGCCGATCCGCTCCCGCCGGCGCCTACTGGAACCTCCGGCGCCGCGACGCGCTCGCCGGCTGGCTCTTCATCGCGCCCCAGCTGCTCGGTGTGATCGTGTTCGTGCTGCTGCCCGTCGGGCTCGCGGTCTGGTTCAGCCTCAACGAGTGGAACGTCTTCACCGGCTCCATGACCTTCGTGGGCGGCGAGAACTACGAGCGGGCGATCAACGACCCGAGCATCGGCGCGGTGCTCGGCACGACCGCGGTCTTCTCCGGGGGAGTGGTCGTCCTGAACCTCGCCCTCGGGCTGGGCCTGGCCGTGCTGCTCAACCGGAGGATCCCGGGCGGCGCCCTGTTCCGCACGCTCTTCTTCTCGCCTGTCGTCATCTCGGTGGTCGCCTGGACCCTCGTCTGGGGCTTCCTCCTCCAGGACAACGGCGCGATCAACGGCCTGCTCTCGCTGGTCGGCCTCGACGGGCCGAACTGGCTCCAGGAGGGACCCACCGCGATGGCGAGCGTCATCGTCACGCAGGTCATCCGCAGCGTCGGCGTCAACATGGTGCTCTTCCTCGCCGCGCTGCAGGGGGTGCCGGGCGACCTCTACGAGGCGGCCCGCCTGGACGGCGCGAGCCCCCGCGCGATCTTCTTCCGGATCACGCTCCCGCTCATCTCGCCCACCCTGCTCCTCACCGCCATCCTCACGATCGTCGGCTCGCTGCAGGCGTTCGCGCAGGTCGCCGTCCTGACCGAGGGCGGGCCGGAGCTGTCGACGACAGTGCTCGTCTACTACGTGTTCCAACAGGCCTTCGAGTTCAGCGACATCGGCTACGGCGCGACGCTCTCGCTGATGCTGCTCCTCTTCGTCCTGATCCTCACGGTCGTGCAGTGGCAGCTGCGCAGGAAATGGGTCTTCTATGAGAACTGACGCCGTCGTCGAGCAGGGGACCCCGCTCACGCCACGCCTCGAAGCCGTCCCGGAGCCGCCCGTCAAGCGCCGCCGCGGCCGCAGCCCGCTCATGACCGCCCTGCTCGTCGTGACGCTGATCCTGCTCGTGCTGCCGTTCGCGGTGCCGACGTTCTGGATGATCGCCTCGTCGTTCAAGCCGGTGAACGAGATCTTCTCGAACCCGCCGACCCTGCTGCCGGACTCGCCGAGCCTGGCGGGCTACGCCGAGGCGTTCCGGTTCCAGCCGTTCGCGCTCCAGTACTGGAACAGCCTCTACATCGCGGTCACGGTCACCGTGGTGACGCTGCTGGTGTCGAGCCTGGCCGGCTACGCCTTCGCCCGGATCCCGTTCCCGGGACGCAACGCGGTGTTCCTCGTCGTCCTGACCGGCCTGCTGGTGCCGACGGAGGTGACGATCATCCCGCTGTTCCAGATCTTCCGGCAGCTCGGCTTCATCGACACCCACGTGCCGCTGCTGCTGGTGCCGATGGTCGGAGCGCCGGCGGTGCTGGGCACGTTCATCATGCGGCAGTACTTCATCGCGATGCCCGGCGAGCTCGAGGAGGCCGCGCGCCTGGACGGCCTCGGCCGCTTCGGGATCTGGCGGCGCATCTTCCTGCCGCTGTCCAAGCCCGCGCTGTCGGCCGTCGCGATCCTGACCTTCCTCGGGTCCTGGAACATGTACCTCGAGCCGACGGTCTACCTGACCTCACCCGAGCTCTTCACCCTGCCCCAGGCGCTCACCCGCTTCACCGACGCCTACGGCGGGGAGATGTGGGACGTGCAGCTCGCCGCGGCGACGATGACGGTCGTGCCCGTGCTGGCCGTGTTCCTCCTCGCTCAGCGGCAGTTCGTGGAAGGGCTCGCGCACTCCGGTCTGAAAGGCTGACCCGGTGTTCACGGATCGCCCCCTCGCCGCCCTCCGCGAGTTCCGTGCGGAGGTCGCGGAGCCCGACGACTTCGACGCCTTCTGGCGGGCCACCCTCGCGCTCGGGCGGGAGGGCGGCCCCGCCGTGAGCGCCGCGCCGGTCGACGCGGGCCTCCCGCTGGTGCGGGTGCGGGACGTGCGGTTCCCCGGCTTCGCGGGCGAGCCGATCGCCGCCTGGCTGGTGACCCCCGCAGCGGACCCGGGCGCCCCGCTCCCCGTGGTGATCGAGTACCCCGGGTACGGCAGCGGACGGGGCCGTCCGATCGAGCACCTCTGGATCGCCGCCGCCGGGTACGCGCACCTGGTCGTCGACGCGCGAGGCCAGGGAGCCGGACGCCTCGCCCGCTCCGGAGCCACCCCCGACCCCCACGGCAGCGGACCCGCGTACCCCGGGGTCACGACGAGCGGCATCGAGTCGCCCGAGACGTACTACTACCGGCGCCTGATCGCGGACGCGGCGCTCGCCGTCGACGCCGTGGAGGCGCTCCCCGGGCTGGACCCGGACCGCGTGTCGGTCTTCGGCGGCAGCCAGGGCGGAGCGCTCGCGACCGCCGCGGCGGCGCTGCGCCCCCGGGTGCGCGCCGCGATCGCCCTGGTGCCCTTCCTCTCCGACGTCCTGCGCGCGACGACCATCACGAACGAGGCGCCCTACGTGGAGATCGCCCGCTACCTGGCGACCCGCCCCGAGGACCTCGACGCCGTCGAGCGGACCCTCTCCTACGTCGACGGCGTCCACTTCTCGCGGCGCCTGCGCTGCCGGGTGCACCGCTCGGTCGGCCTGATGGACCCGATCTGCCCGCCCTCGACGGTCTTCGCCTCCCACAACGTCTCCGGCGGCGAGACGTCGATCGACGTGTGGCCGTACAGCGGGCACGAGGGCGGCGGGGTCGGCGACCGCGAGCGGGCGCTGGAGGTGCTGCGGGAGGTCCTCGGGTGACCGCGCAGGCGTGACGCCGCGTCTCAGGACGTCGGCGCCTCCTCCATCCCGAGCCGCATCGCCAGGTCCATGGCGCGCAGGCGGGCCGGCGAGACGTCGTAGGGCAGGCTCCGGATGATCTCGCCGGCGCTCCGGGCGCGGGAGCCCTGTGCGGGATCGGGGGCCGGCGCGGGGTCCTCGGGCGGGTGCGCCTCGTCCCACGCGTCGAAGATCGCCTCGTCCTCCTCGAGCTGGCCGGACTCCTCGACGACGCGCATCAGCCGGGCCTCGAAGGCGTGCCGCTCCCGCGCCACCTGCTCCACCCGGGGGTCGTCCTCGGCGACCGTGTCGTCGAGGGCCTCCTCGGCGGCGTCGACGCGGTCGGCCTCCGCCCGCAGCGCCGGATCGGCGGCCAGGACCACGAAGCGGCCGGCCTGGGAGACGGCGCCCAGCGGGCCGAACATCCGCTCGGTGACCAGCAGGGTGTCGAGGTCGGCCTGGCGCAGCGAGCCCTCGGGTGCGCCCTCGAGGCGGCGCGAGACGATGTCGTCGAGCAGCCCCAGCCGGCCGCCGAGGGTCCGCATGCGCCGGACCGAGGCCCGCTTCCGCTGCAGCTCCTCCTCCTGCGCGGCGAGCGCGTCGTCCAGCCGCGCGAGGACGCCCGCGACCTCGTCCTCGCGGTCGGCGCTGTCCTCGGCGCCGGCCGGGGCTGCGACGGCGAAGGCGTCCCGGATGTCCTCGAGTGCGACCCCGGCGTCGGCCAGGCGGCGGATCCAGAGCAGCCGGATGATGTCGTCGTAGCCGTAGCGCCTGCGGCCGTCTCCGCCCCGCTCGCGCTCGGGGAGCAGGCCGAGCCGGTGGTAGTGGCGGATCGCCCGCGGAGTGACGCCGGCGAACGCGGCGGCGTCGCCGATCTGCACCTGGCGGGGCGGGGCGGGGAACGACTGCATGAGGGACCTCTCCGATCGGGACGGTGTGCATCGAGCAGACCACATGACGCAGGGGCAGGAGCAAGCCGGCCCGGCCTGCTCCCGCCCCGCGTCCCCTCGCGCTCAGCGCGCCAGGCGCACCGTCGCGATCTCGAACGGGCGCAGCTCGAGCCGTACGTCGGCCGACTCCGCCTCGACGGAGCTCTCGATGCGGACCTGCTCGGTCTGGCGCTCCATCAGGTCGGTGCGGGTGACCGCCCGGACGGCGAAGGCGGCGCGGAGGGTCGCTGCGGCGCGGCGGCCGAGCGACTCGTAGAGCCGCACGATCACGTCGCCGCTCCCGTCGTCCGCCGCCTTCACGGCCTCGACGATCACCGAGGGGTCGTCGATCGACACCAGGGGAGCGACGGGCGCGGCGCCGGTGAGCCTGCGGACCGGGGTGTTCAGCGCGTAGCCGGCCTCGACGGCGTCGGGCAGCTCGGCGCCGACCACGAGCGAGACGGCGAGGCGGTGGCGGCCCTGGTCGGCGTCCGGGTCGGGGAACAGCGGCGCGCGCAGGAGCGAGAGCCGGACCGTGGTCGTCGGGGTGCCGGCCGCGGCCCGGTCGCGGGTGATGTCGTGCCCGTAGGTGGAGTCGTTGACGACCGCGACGCCGAAGCCCGGCTCGCCGACGTGCACCCAGCGGTGCGCGACGGTCTCGAAGCGGGCGGCGTCCCACGTCGTGTTCACGTGGGTCGGGCGGTGCACGTGGCCGAACTGGATCTCGGACGTCGCCCGGTCCGAGAGCAGGTCGAGCGGGAAGGCGAGCTTGAGCAGCTTGCGGCGCTCGTGCCAGTCGATGTCGAGGCCGAGGTCGACGGCCGCCCGGCCGATCTGCAGCGAGACGGTCTGCACGACCGTGGAGCCGCCGAACGAGCGGGTGATCACGACCGTCGGCACCTCGCGGCCGAGCGGGTCGCTCACGGTGCCGGCGCGGACCGAGTCGACGCCGACGAGGTCCTCCACCGTGCGGCGGTAGTTGTCGTCGAGGTCCCAGGCGTCCCACTTGTTCGGGGTGTCGCGGTGGAGCTGGAGGAGCCCCGCGGCGGCACCGGCGGGCACGACCTCCCGGCCGCTCGCGAGGTCCACGACCGACTCGAGGAGCCCGGAGGCGCCGATCCGCACCCGGACGAGCCCGTTGTCGAGGACGTGGGCGTCGCCGTCGGAGCGGAGCGTCGGGGCCGAGTGCTCCGCGGCGGGGTCGGCCGCGGCCGCGCCGAGCGCCGGCACGCCCCCGACGGCGAAGGGGGAGGAGTTCACCAGCAGCTCCGCGGAGCCCTCGCCGGCGAGGGCCCGGACGGCCTCGGCGATCATCTCCTCGATCCGCTGCGCGATGCGGGCGTAGTTCTCCTCCGCCTCGCGGTGCACCCAGGCGATGGAGGTGCCGGGCAGGATGTCGTGGAACTGCTGCAGGAGGACCGTCCGCCACATCTCGCGCAGCTCGTCGGCCGGGTACGGGACCCCGGCGCGAACGAGGGCCGTGGTCGCCCACAGCTCGATCTCGCGGAGCAGGTGCTCGCTGCGGCGGTTGCCCTGCTTGGTGCGCGCCTGCGACGTGTAGGTGCCGCGGTGGAACTCGAGGTAGAGCTCGCCCGACCAGGTGGGCGCGTCCGGGTACTCGGCCTGCGCCTCCTCGAAGAAGCGGCGGGGCGTGGACAGCTCGACGGTCGGCGAGCCCTCGAGGCTGCGCGTGCGGCGGGCGGCCGCGATCATCTCGCGGTTGGGGCCTCCTCCGCCGTCGCCGTAGCCGAAGGGCACGAGCGACATGGTGCCGCTGCCCTTCTCGGCGTACTGGCGCTCGGCTCGGGCGAGGTCCTCGCCGGAGAGGTCGGAGTTGTAGAGGTCGACGGGCGGGAAGTGCGTGAACACGCGGGTGCCGTCGATGCCCTCCCACCAGAAGGTGTGGTGGGGCATCGTGTTGGTCTCGTTCCACGAGATCTTCTGCGTGAGGAACCAGCGCCCGCCCGCTCCGGCGATGATCTGCGGCAGCGCGGCGGAGTAGCCGAAGGAGTCCGGGAGCCAGACCTCCTCGGTGTCGATCCCGAACTCGTCGAGGAAGAAGCGCTTGCCCTCGAGCAGCTGGCGCACGAGCGCCTCGCCGCCGGGCATGTTCGTGTCCGACTCGACCCACATCCCGCCGACCGGCACGAAGCGGCCCGCGAGCACGTGGCCGCGGACGCGCTCGAACAGCTCCGGGTGGTCGCGCTTCAGCCACGCGTACTGCTGCGCGGAGGAGGCGGCGAAGACGAAGCCCTCCTCGCGCTCGATCAGATCGCAGACGTTCGAGAAGGTGCGGGCCACCTTGCGGGCGGTCTCGCGGGCGGGCCAGAGCCAGGCGGAGTCGATGTGGGCGTGGCCGACGGCGTGCAGGTGGTGCGCGCTGGCCGAGGCGGGCCGCTCGAGGACGGTCCGCAGCGCCTCCCGGCCCGCGGCGGCGGTGCCGGACACGTCGTCCGGATCGAGGATGTCGACGGCGCGGTCGAGGGCGCGGACGATCTCGGCGCGGCGCTGGGAGGACTCGGGCAGCTGCCCGATAAGCCCGACGAGCACGGCCATGTCCTGCTCCAGCTCCCAGACCTCTCGGTCGAGCAGCCCGAGCTCGAGACGGCGGAGGCGGTAGAGCGGGTCGGACGGCAGGGCGCCGTCGGCGGGGCGGCCGCCGAGCGCCGTGGGGGTGAAGGACCAGTCACCGGTGATGTTCGGGTTGGCGGCGGCCTCGATGTAGAGCTCGACCGTGCGGTCGCCCGCCTCGCGGCCGGGCAGCCGGTCGAGCGGGACCGACTGGTTGAACGGCTCGACGGCCTTCACGACCGTGCCGGTCGCGGTGAAGACGAGCCCCTCCGCCTCGAAGCCGGACTGGGCGCCGGTGTAGCCGAGGTCGACGACGAGCTCGGGCTCGCAGCCGTCGACGCCGACCCAGGAGGCGGGGATCTCGCCGCGCACGTGGAACCACACGGTGCCCCAGGGGGCGCCCCACGGCTCCCCGATGCGGGCGGGCGCGTAGGACGCGGCCCGCGCCTGGTCGAAGGGGACCGGCTCGCCCGGAGCGGTCCACGACTCGATCCCGAGCGGCTCGACCGCCCGGTGGATCGCCGGCCGGAGGCTCTCGGCGCGGAAGCGGGCGATGCGGGCTTCGATGCGGGTGCTGTCGTCATGCATGCGTTCTGGTGCTCGTTCCGTGTGCAGTGGGGGAGGGCGGCGGCGCGGAGGGCGCCGCCGCCCGGGGTCAGGAGGCGATGACGACGCGGTGCCCGTCGGGGAAGACGGCCACCTTCCGCCAGGTGTCGCCGGAGCGCTCCCAGCCCTCGTTGACCTGTCCGGCCGGAGGGGTCGGGATGGTCTCGGGGGCGCGGGCGACCGTGGTGTAGCCGGCCGCGCGCTCCACCCGGCCGCGGCCGAGCTCGAACGAGGTCAGGCGTCCCTCGTCGACGATCAGCGAGCCCTCGTCCACTCCCGCGGCGCCGCGCTCGATGAACGGGTTCACGAGGCGCGTCTGGGAGGAGTCGCTGCCCAGCACGATCGCCTTCTGCTGCGGGAAGCGGCCGAGGCTGAGCCCGTAGAAGCCGCCGAGGACGGTGAGGTTGCGCACCTCGAAGTCCGCTCCGCCGTTCGTCAGGCCGACGCCGAGGCAGTTCGCGCCCGAGGTCGGGAAGAAGTTCGGGTTCACGATCATGTGGCTCGTGCCGGCCTCGATCAGCACCTCCCAGCCGTCGCGGGAGCCCTCCGAGCGGAAGTTGATCAGGGTCAGGCCGGAGTTGACCGAGCGCCGGTTCTCGTTGCGGATCGACCGGAGGCCGACCGTGCCGCCGATGGCCTGGCAGTCGAGCAGCGTCATGTTCGTCGGCGCGAGGAGGAAGCCGCCGAGGCCGGGGCTGATCGCCTCGACGTTGGTCATCGAGCCGCCGATGGAGGCCTTGCCCGAGTCCTCCACGCCCCAGCCCGCGGGGGCGACGATCTTGATCTTGTTCCAGGAGTTGGCGTACGAGTACTCGTCGTCGACGCCCGAGACGAAGGTGGCGCGCTCGCGGAAGATGCCCGACTTGCCGGTCTTCTGGATCCACAGGTTGCGGAACTCGCAGTTGACCAGCGAACGCAGCGACATCCCGTGGCCGCCGGAGGGCGTGCCCGTCATCTCGAAGTCGGCGAGGACGACGCCGGTGGCCTTGTTGTTGTTGGCGGGGCCGGCCGCGTCGCCGGTCTGGCCGGAGACGGTGAAGATGTCGCGGGTCGAGCCCTCGATCTGGACGATCCTCGTCTGGCGCATGCCGGCGCCGACGATCTTCGGCCCGGCGTAGCCGTAGGGCGGCCCGTTCTCGGGCTGCACCGGGTAGCCGCGGTAGTCGACCGCGAGGCCCGTCACCCGGATCTCGCCGGCGGGCAGCGACACCTCGCCGCCCGGAGCGGTCATCGCCTTGTCGATGGCCGCCTGCACTGCGCGGGTGTTGTCGGCGCCGGCGCGGTCGTCCCAGCGGAACTCCTTGTCGAGCGGTGAGATCGGCCCCTCGGTGACGCTCAGGCGCTTCTTCTGCCCGGGAGCGTCGGCCGGGGGTGCGGCGGCGGCCGGAGTGGCGGCGCCGACGGCTCCTGCCGCGCCGGCGAGGGCGGCGGCGCCCCCAGCGAGGAAGAGGCGGCGCGAGTTGTCGGGCCTGCGCTGCGGATCGTGCTCGGGCTGGTGATCGGGCTTGTGCTGCCGATCGGGCCTCGGGGAGGCCGTGGTCTGGTTGTCTGGGTCTGCGGGATTCATCATCGTCGACGTTCCGCCCTCTCTCGCCCCGGATGGGCGTACGGCGATCCTTCGTCATCGGTAGCCTGAGGTCAAGACGTAATACCTATTACCAGGATGAAGCGGGGGTGTCCGGGTGCCGCGGATCACGCAGAAGGACATCGCGCGTCTCGCGGGAGTCAGCCAGACGACGGTGTCGTTCGTGCTCAACGACAAGGGCGAGCAGCTCGCCCGGGTCCCGGAGGCGACGCGGGCGCGGATCCTCAAGGCGATCCAGGAGACGGGGTACGTCGCCGACCCCATCGCGCGCCGCCTCAAGCAGGTCGGCACCGGCATGATCGGCGTCTACACCTACGAGAGCCTGTTCCCGCTCGACCGCGAGGACTTCTTCCACCCGTTCCTCGCCGGCATCGAGGAGGAGGCGCAGAACCGCGACATCGACCTCCTCCTGCTGACCAGCGGCCGCGTCGGCGGCCGCCGCGGCGGCCTGAGCGGCGGCGCCACCCGGCTGCGCCTGGCCGACTCCTGCATCCTCCTCGGGCAGCACATGCCCCGTGAGGAGCTCGAGTTCCTCAACGCGAGCGGCTTCTCCTTCGTCAGCGTCGGCCGCCGCGACGACGCCGGCGGGCCCGTGCCCTACGTGGCCGCCGACTACGCGTCGATCGTCCGCGAGCTGATCTCCTGCGCGCGCGCCCTCGGCCACACCCGCTTCGCCTACGCCGGCCACGGCGAGGGCGTCGAGTCGTACACCGACCGCATGGCCGGCGCGCGGGCCGAGCTCGGCGACGGCTTCCTCCACCTCGTCCCGGGGCCGGAGGCGTCGCCGCGGGAGTGGATCCGCCGGATCGCCGCCGAGGGCGTCACGGTCGTCCTCGCCGAGCAGGAGGAGCAGTTCGTCCTCCTGCAGGAGGCCGCCGAGGCCGAGGGGGTGGCGGTGCCGGGCGACCTGTCGCTGGTGTCGCTCTCCGGATCGGCCGACCGCACCGGCTGGCAGGCCGGCTTCGAGCTGCCCCGGCGCGACATGGGGCGCCGCGCCGTGCAGATCCTCATCGAGGGCGACCCCGCGCGACGGGAGCAGCAGCTCCTCCGCTGCACGCTCGTCGACGGCGCCTCCCTGGCCGCGGCCCCGGCCTGACCGGCCGGCCCTGACCGCTCAGTCTGAACGGCCGGGCTCAGCCCGAGTGGTGGCGCCCGATCGGCAGCACCAGCGGCGTCCGCGAGACCGGGTCCTCGATCACGCGCGACTCCATCCCGAACACCGCGCGCACCGTCTCCGGCGTCACCACCTCGGCGGGCGTGCCCGAGGCGTACAGGGCTCCGTCGCGCACGGCGACGAGGTGGTCGGCGTAGCGGGCGGCGAGGTTGAGGTCGTGCAGCACGATCACGATGGTCGTCCCGCGCGAGCGGTTGAGGTCGGTGAGCAGGTCGAGCACCTCGACCTGGTGCGACACGTCGAGGTAGGTCGTCGGCTCGTCCAGGAGGAGCACGTCGGTCCGCTGGGCGAGGGCCATCGCGATCCACACCCGCTGGCGCTGCCCGCCCGAGAGCTCGTCCACGGGGCGGTCGGCGAGCTCGAGCGTGCCGGTGTCGCGCAGCGCCTCCTCGACGATCGCGTCGTCGTCCGATCCGGAGCCGCGGCCGAAGAGGCCCCGGTGCGGGTAGCGGCCCCGGGCGACCAGGTCCGAGACGGCGATCCCCTCCGGCGCGATCGGGGTCTGCGGCAGCAGCCCCACCTGCTGCGCGACCTGGCGCGTCGGGAGCCGGTGGATCGCGCGCCCGTCGAGCAGGACGCTCCCCGAGCGCGGGGTGATCAGCCGCGCCATCGCGCGCAGGAGCGTCGACTTGCCGCAGGCGTTCGCGCCGACGATCACCGTGATCCGGCCGGGCGGCACGGCGAGCGAGAGCCCGTCGACCACCACGCGCTCGTCGTAGGCGAGGGTGACCGCGTCGGCGGAGAGGGTGGGCGGGGCGTCGGTCACAGGGAGCCTCCGGAGCGGTTGCGGCGGGCGAGGAGCCAGAGCAGGAAGGGCGCGCCGAGGGCGCCGGTGACGACGCCGACCGGGAAGCGCGCGCCCGAGAACAGCGCGCCGACGACGTACTGGGCGAGCAGGTCGGCGGCGAGCACCACGACCGCGCCGACCAGGGCGGAGGGGATCAGCAGCGTGCGCGCGCTCGGCAGGATCCGCCGCGCGATCGGCCCCGAGACGAAGGCGACGAACGCGATCGGGCCGGTGGCGGCGGTCGCGACGGCCACGAGGCCGACTCCGACCGCGAGCAGGGCCAGCCGGCTGCGCCGCACGTCGAGCCCGAGCGCGGTCGCCGACTCGTCGCCGAGCTGCAGCACGCCGAGCCGGCCCGAGAGCAGCAGCGCCAGCGGCACCAGCACGAGCATCGTCAGCGCGAGCGGCGGGACGGAGGGCCAGGCGGCCGAGTTGAGGCTGCCGGTCAGCCAGCGCAGCGACTCCTGGACGTCCTCGAAGTCGGCGCGGGTCTGCACGTAGGCGATCACGCTCTGGAACATCGCCGCGACGCCGATGCCGATGAGGATCAGCCGCGCCCCGATCACTCCGCCGCCCTCGGCCAGCCCGGCGATGATCAGGGCCGTCGCGAGCCCAGCCGCGACCGCGATCACCGAGACCGCGCCGCCCGAGAGCCCGAAGAACGCGATCGCGACGACGGCCGCCGCGCTCGCCCCCGACGTGATGCCGATGATGTCGGGGCTGGCGAGGGCGTTGCGCAGCATCGTCTGGAAGATCACGCCGCCCATCCCGAAGCCCACGCCCACCAGGACGGCCGTGATGGTGCGCGGCAGCCGCAGCGTGCCCACGGTGAAGGAGGCGCCCGGCACGGTCTCGCCGAGGATCACGCGGACGACCTCCGGCACCGAGTAGACCGTGCTGCCGACCGTGAGCGAGACGACGACGAGCGCCAGCACGAGCACCGCGAGGACCGCGCAGCCGATGACCGTGCGCCGACGGCGCAGCGTGCGGCCGGCCGCGATGCCGACCGCGGCGGGCGCCTCCGCGGTCCTCACAGCGCCCGCACCTTCGAGCGGCGCACGATCGCGATGAGCACCGGGGCGCCGATCAGCGCGGTCACGATGCCCACCTCGACGTCGCTCGGCCGGGCGACCACGCGGCCGACCACGTCGGCGACGAGCAGCAGCAGGGCGCCGAGCAGAGCGGAGGAGGGCAGCAGCCAGGCGTGCGCGGGGCCGGTGACGCGGCGGGCGAGGTGCGGGACGACCAGGCCGATGAATCCGATCGGTCCGGCGATCGCGGTCGCGGCGCCGCAGAGCAGCACGGCCGCGAGCCCCGCGACCAGGCGGATGCGCCCCACGCGCCGGCCGAGGCCGGTCGCCAGGTCGTCGCCGAGCGCCAGGGCGTCGAGCCCTCGCGCGCTGGAGAGGGCCAGCACCGCGCCGACCGCGAGGAACGGGAGGACCTGCAGGATGCTCGCGGTCTCGGCGCCGCCGACTCCGCCGACCTGCCAGAAGCGGAAGCGGTTCAGCGTGGTCTCCTGGGTGAGCAGGACCGCGCTGATGAGGGAGGTGAGCGCGGCGGCGGTGGCGGCTCCGGCGAGGGCGAGCTTCAGCGGAGTGGCGCCCTCGCGGCCGAGCGACGCGACCGCGTAGACGCACGCCCCGGCGGCGGCGGCTCCGAGGAACGCGAGCCAGATGAACTGCGGCAGGCTCGTCGCGCCGACCCCGGCGATCCCGAGCACGACCGCGAGCGAGGCGCCGGAGTTGAGGCCGAGGATGCCCGGATCGGCGAGCGGGTTGCGGGTCAGGCCCTGCATCACGGCTCCGGCGAGCCCGAGCGCGGCGCCGACCAGGATCGCGAGGACCGTCCGCGGCACCCGCCCCTGCACCGCCGCGTCGACGATGGACGCCGGATCGGGCGAGGTCAGCGCCGGCCAGACCTCGCCGAGCGGGATCTCGCGGGAGCCGTACACGAGCGAGAGGACCGACGCGACGGCCAGCGCGACGAGGGCGACCGCCAGCGCGGTCGCCCTCGTCTTCCGGGTGGGTGCGGTGCGGGTCACGACACCTTGTCGGCGGCCGCGGCGAGGCCGGCGGTGTACTCGTCGAGCACCCACGGGATGCTGAGCAGGTTCGGCGACGAGGTGGCCATGGCGGCGGAGGAGCCGTCCTCGAGCACGTAGACGGAGCCCCGCTCGACGGCCGGGATCTTGGAGAGCAGCGGGTCGGCCTGCAGTGCGGCGAGGGTCGTGTCGTCGCCGTAGACGACGAGCACGTCGGCGTCGAGCTGGTCGGCGTTCTCGGAGCTGATCGTGCCGCTGAACGCCTCCGAGTCGCCGGAGAGCTCGGCGACGCTCGGGGCGACGTCGAGTCCGAGGTCCTCGACGAACTTCACGCGCGCGTCGTTCGGCGTGTAGTAGGTGAAGGTGCTCGCGTCGGTCGGGTCGTACCAGCCGTACATGAACGTGGTGCCCGCGAGCTGCGGGTAGGACGCGGTGGTCTGCGTGATGTCGCTCTCGATCTCGCCGACCTTCGCGACGGCCTCGTCCTCGAGGCCCAGCGCGGCGCCGTCGAGCTTCGCGGAGTCCTGCCAGGTCGTGCCCCAGGGCAGGCCCGGGTAGGCGACGGTGGGGGCGATCTGGCTGAGGGTGTCGTAGTCCTGCCGGGTGATGCCGGAGTAGGCCGAGAGGATCACGGTCGGGCTGAGGTCCGAGATCGCCTCGAAGGGCACGCCGTCGGTCTCGTCGAACAGGGTCGGGGTCTCGGCGCCGGAGGCGTCGAGCGCCTCCTTCGTCCACACCAGCAGGCCGTCGCCGTCCTCGTCGCCGTAGGAGGCGCGGGTGAAGCCGACCGGGGTCACGCCCAGCGCGAGCGCCACGTCCTGATTGGTCCAGCTCGTCGCGACGACGCGGTCGGCCGACTCGACGGTGGTGCTGCCGAAGGCGTGGTCGACGGTGACGGGGAAGCCCTCGCTGCTCTCGGCGGCGTTGCTCTCGGACGTGCCCTCGGAGCCTGCGTCGGCTCCTCCCGAGCAGGCGGTGAGCAGCAGCGCGGCGAGGCCGAGCGAGGCGACGGCGGTCAGGCGGAGGGGGGTGCGAGTGGCGGGCACGGCGATCCTTCGAAGGGGGTGGTGTGGGTTGCGAAGGTTAACCTAACCTAACCGCCTGGACGGGGCCAGTGGCCGGGCGGATCAGCGGACGGCTCGCACAGCCACCACCGCATCCATCCGTCGTCCGCGGCCCGTGCCCGCCGCGGGGACGGGCCGCTGCTGACGGATCGATCGCGGGTGCGGCCCAGCGGGAGCATCGTTAGCGTGGAGGTCCGCGCCGATCGCCGGCGCCGAGGGGAGCCCCATGGATCAGACCGTCGAGATCGACGCCCGGGCGGAGGCCCTGCGCGCCGACCCCGAGAGCTTCGCCGCGATGGACGCGCTCTGGCGCAGCGTCTACGCCCTGCCGATGTGGTGCTTCATCGCGCGGGGGCCGGACGACGCGCCCACCCCCTTCGTCGGCGGCCTGGAGTCGGGGCCGATGGTCTTCGCCTTCACCACGGGGGAGCGCGCCCGCGCCGGGGCGCTGCACGCCGGCCTCTCCGACGAGGACGCGTCGCGCGTGCTGAAGGTGCCGATGCCGGCCGCGCTCGAGTGGATCGCGGCGATGGGATCCTCCGGAGTCGCGGGAGTGGTCTTCGACCTGCCCCGCTTCGGGTACTTCGCGCCCCTCCAGAACCTGCTGCCGATGCGCGACTTCATGGCGGCGAACCCGCCGGCCTGAGCCCCGCCCGTCGAGACCAGCGGATCCGCCGATACCAGCTGTTCCGCTGGTTGTCGCCGCCCCGAACTGGTCACTGGACGACAGCCGAGGATGGTGGGCCGGAGGCGCGCCCGTCCTCCGAGGACGAGGCCGGGAGACGCCGATGGGGAAGCTGCACTACGACGGATCGGTCGAGATCGACGTCGAGGACCGGGTGCTCGCCCACCTGCAGATCGTCCTCACCGCGAAGCTGCGCCGGGGGGAGTCGTGCCTGCTCACCTGGCGCGACGAGAACGGGATGAGCGACGGCCGCAGCGCGATCTGGCTGCACCCCTCGCACACGCTCCGCTACACCTACGCCGGCGGCCGCATGCCCCGCATCAACCCCGCCTGGATCTCGGCGCTCACCGATCTCGCGAACTCCGCCGGCGGCCTCCGCTTCGTCCCCGAGCCGCCGGAGCCCGTGCATCCCCCCGGCGGGAGCGCTCGCCGGTGACCGGCGTCCGGCCCCGTTCCCGGCCTCGGGCTCAGCAGCCGGAGTCGGCGGCGTCCGCGTCGAGCGCCGCCGCGGTGCCGAGCGCGATCAGCGACTGATCCGTCGCGACCGCGACCCTCGTGAAGCCGAGCGCTCGCAGCAGCCCGGCGCGCTCGCGGTCGCCCGCGTAGGCCCCGGCGCCCTTGCCCGCGCGCCGGGCCGCCGCGGCGATCCTCGGCAGCGGGTCGTCCGGTCCGTCCGCGGCGAGCAGGTCGGACAGGTCCCGTCCGAGGCCGATCGCGAGGTCGAACGGGCCGACGAAGACTCCGCTCACGCCCCGCACCGCGAGGATCCGATCAACGGCGTCGAGGCCGGCCTGCGTCTCGATCATGACCCAGAGCGCGGTGCGCGCCTCGGCGGCCGACGGGGGAGCGGCGCCCCAGAGATCGGACATCGGCCCCCAGCTGCGGCGGCCGAGCGGCGGGTAGTGCGCGGCGCGGACGGCCGCGAGCGCCTCCTCGACCGTCTCGATCATCGGGACGACGACGACGTCCGCTCCGGCGTCGAGCGCCCTGCCGATCAGCGCGTCGGAGAGCCCGGCGACCCGTACGCCGACGGGCGGCCTCCCGCTCACGGCGCCGAGCGCGCGCAGGGAGGCGAGGACCGCGGCATCGTCGAACGCGCCGTGCTGCGCGTCCAGGCACAGCCACGCGGGCCCGCCGCGAGCGATCTGCGCGACCGTCAGCGGCTCCCCGAGCCGGCACCACACCCCGTCGGCCCGACCGTCTCCGAGAACCCGTTCCGCATCCACGGGTCCGATCCTCGCGCACGGAGCGCCGCCTAGGCGAGGACCGCCAGCGCCGTCGACAGGATCCCGAGGACGACGCCCGCCGCGAGCAGGATCAGGCCGGTCAGGCGCAGCGCCCGCACCGCGTCGCTCCACCGGTGCAGGCGGATGCGGTGCGGATCCTCCTCGCGGTAGTGCACCTCCCGCTGGTCCGACCGCGTCGGCGTCAGCGGGTCCCCGGCGGACAGCGGACGCGATCGCACCTCGCCGGCCCGGGTCACCCAGTGCAGCGCGAGGGGCGGACCCTCCTCGAGGTAGGCGGTCGTCGTCAGCCAGCGTCCGTCGATCAGCGCCGCGACGAACGCGGCGAGCAGGAACAGCACGCCGAGGGGGAGGGTGACCAGCGAGAGGGCCTCGGAGATCGTCTCCAGCATGCAGCGTCCCTCCGACCGGATCCGGTGCTGAGCGTACCGAGTCGGCGGCCGGCGCGTCCGCAGCGGGACGCGCCCCGCCGCCGAGCCCGCGGGCCTCAGCCCCAGGCGACCTCGAGGTCGACGACGAACGTCACTCCGAAGCGATCGCGCAGCATCCCGTAGAGGGGCGACCAGGCCGCCGGGGCCAGGGGCACGACGACCGCCGCCCCCTCCGAGAGGCCGTCCCAGAGGCGGTGCAGCTCGTCGGCGTCGGAGCCGCGCAGCGACACGAACACCGGGATCGTGCCCGGGTCGTGAGCCGTGTGCGCGGGGACGTCGTACGCCATGACGCGGAAGCCGGCCTCGGAGACGACCTGGCCCCACATCAGCTGGTCGGCCTCGTCGGGCGAGGTGACAGCGTTCGCGTCCGCGTAGGACATCGCGTCGACCCGGCCTCCCGTGACCGAGGCGTAGAACTCCAGCGCCTCGCGGGCCTGTCCGCGGAAGTTGAGGTGGGTCGTCGTGGTGATGCTCATGGTGCGCTCCTCGCAGTCGTGCCGGGTCGATCACCCGGTGCCCCGACGCTCCCAGGAGAAGAGGACAGTGACGGTCCTCTTCTCGGAATACCCTCGGGACGTGCCCACGACGACCGAGCGGCTCCTCCTGCTCCTCTCCCTCCTGCAGACCCGCCGCGACTGGCCGGGCGGAGTGCTCGCCGAGCGCCTGGGGATCGCGCCGCGCACGGTGCGTCGCGACGTCGACCGACTCCGCACGATGGGCTACCGGATCGACGCGGCGAAGGGCCCCGACGGCGGGTACCGGCTCGAGGCCGGCGCCGAGCTCCCGCCGCTGCTCTTCGACGACGAGCAGGTGCTCGCCCTCACCGCCGCCCTGCGCGCGCCGATCACGGGGCTCGAGGAGGCGTCGGCCCGTGCGCTGGCGACGGTGCGGCAGGTCCTGCCCGCCCGGCTCCGGCCCCGAGCGGATGCGCTGCGCTTCACGGTCGCGGCGGCGCCGGCCCCCGCAGTCCCTCCGGAGCGGCTGGTCGCGGTCGCGGCGGCCGTCCGGGCCTCGGAGGTGCTCCGCTTCGCGTACGCGGAGGCGGTGCGCCGCGTCGAGCCCCACCACCTGGTCGCGCGTCAGGGCCGCTGGTACCTCATCGGTTTCGACCTCGACCGCGACGGCTGGCGGGTGTTCCGCGTCGACCGGCTCGAGCCGCGCTCGCCCCGCGGGGCTCGCTTCCGCCGCCGGGTGCTGCCGGGCGGGAGTCCCGCCGAGTTCCTGGAGGCGCGGTTCCGCGGCGGAGCGCCCGGGGAGGGGTGGCCGTGCCGCGGCTCGGTGGTGCTCGAGGCGCCCGCCGCCGAGGTCCTGCCCTACGCGGGCGACGGGGAGGTGGAGGACCTCGGCGACGCGGGCTGCCGACTCGCCCTCGGCGCCTGGTCGTGGGAGGCGCTCGCCGCGTCGTTCGGCCGGTTCGACGCTCCGATGGCCGGGGCCGAGCCGCCCGAGCTGGCCGCCGCGTTCCGCGTGCTCGCGGAGCGGTACGCCGCGGCGGGAGCCTGACCGGACCGCGGCGGCCGTCCGGCGCCGCTACTTCACTGAGTACCGGGCGCTCCCCGTGCTGCCGTCCGCCGTCGTGACCGTCAGCGTCCAGCAGGTGCCCCGCTTCGCGGGCACCGTCCACGCCTTCACGTAGCGGTTCGTCGCGGTGTCGTAGCGGAGGCGTCCGGTCAGGGTGGTCGTCGGCGCTCCGGTGAGGACGGCGCTGGCGGTGCAGGAGGTCTGCTTCTGCGTGACGCTGCGCACGTCGGCGAGGGCGGAGTGGCGGAACGTTCCCGCGGAGGACGTCGAGGTCACCTGGAACGTCATGCCGGTCGCGGCGCCGGCGGCCACGCTCTTCACCGAGGTGCTGAGCCCGCCGATCGTCCACGGGGTCACGGTGTAGGACGCGGTGAGGGTCGAGACGTTGCCCGCCCGGTCGGTCGCGGTCGCCCGGTACACGTGCGGACCGACGGAGCGGCCGCCGCCCGTGATCACGCAGGCGCCGGTGAGGCCCGAGAGCGCGTCGTCCGCGAGGCAGCGCGCCTCCGGGAGCACGGTGCCGAAGGGGTAGGACCCCTCGGGCCTCGACGTGAACGAGAGCTGCGGCTTCGTGGTGTCGATGGCGATGCCGCTGCGGGTCGTCGTGGCGCGGTTGCCCGCGTTGTCGACGGCGGTGCCGGTGACGCTCTGGCCGGGGCCCTCGCGCAGGATCCGCGCGGGGGTGCAGCTGCGGATCCCGGAGCCGCTGCCGTCGGCGCAGGAGAAGCCGACGGAGACGGGGGAGCGGAACCAGCCCGCGGCGTTCGGAGCCGTCGGCGCGGTCGTCGCGGCGATGGTGGGGACGCCGGTGTCGACGATCCGGTAGGTCGCGGCGGCGGTCGTGGTCAGTCCTCCGGGGTCGGTCCAGGTGCAGGTCGCCGTGCGGGTGCCGAGGCCGTTCACGAGCGTGCCGGTGACGACGGCCTCCTCGCTGAACG
The DNA here is from genome assembly GCF_002931705.1 of Rathayibacter sp. AY1C5. NCBI lineage: Bacteria > Bacillati > Actinomycetota > Actinomycetes > Micrococcales > Microbacteriaceae > Rathayibacter > Rathayibacter sp. AY1C5. Next base: position 29,761 of record NZ_PSWD01000021.1, on the reverse strand, counting down.
TTCCGCTCTCCGCATCCGTGATCGCGCAGGCGGCCCTCGGCTCCGAGCCCTTCTCGTAGGAGGCGCCGTCGGTGGCGGAGGCGACCGTCACGACGGGCGGGGTGTTCGCGGGGACCACGCTGACCGTGTGCGGCACGCCGGCCGTGGTGCCGTACGCGTTCCGCGCGCTCACCGTGAAGGTGGAGTCGCCTGCGGTGGTCGGCCTGCCCGAGACGACGCCCTCCGGCGAGAGGGCCACCCCCGCGGGAAGGGCGCCGGACGAGACCTCGAAGGTCGCGGCCGGGCCGGACGCCGTGAAGGTCGCGGAGTAGCGGGTCCCGGTCTTGACGAGCGTCTCGGCGGTGTCGGCGGTGAGGGTCGGCAGCGGGCCGATCGCGAAGGCGTGGTTGAAGCCGACCGCGATGCCGGTGGCGCCGGTGATCCCGGCCGGGACGTCCAGCTCCGTGTCGCCGTCGGGGTGCAGGGAGACGACGGTGCCGTCGGATGTCAGCAGGACGCTGAAGCCGATGCCGGCGGCGATCGCGGTGATGCCGCCGAGATCGGCGGGGACCCGCGGCAAGCCGGAGTCGGCGGGGTCGCCCCAGGTGACGACGGTGCCGTCCCGCTTCAGGGCGAGGCTGTGGGAGTAGCTGACCGAGACGGCGACGACGTCGCGGAGGCCTGCTGGGGCGGTGTACGCGCCCCTGTCGTCGCCGCCCCACGCCACGACCGTCCCGTCGGCGCGCAGCGCGAGGCTGTTCCAGCCGCCCGCGGCGATCGCGACCACTCCGGAGAGACCCGCCGGCACGTCGGTCGCTCCGAACTGATCGGAGCCCCAGGCCGCCACGGTCCCGTCGCCCCGCAGAGCGAGGGTGTGGTAGCTGCCCGCGGCGACGGCGGTCACGCCGCCGAGTCCGGCCGGGACGTCGGTCTGGCCCTGACGGTCGTCGCCCCACGCGACGACCGTCCCCTCCATCGTGAGGGCGATGCTGTGGAGGTACCCGGTCGAGATCGCGGTCACCTCGCGGAGCCCGGCCGGCACGTCCCGCTCGCCCTCCAGATCCGCTCCCCAGGCCTCGACGGTGCCGTCGGTGTGGAGCGCGAGGGTGTGGCTGTAGCTGCTCGCGACGTCCGTGAGGTCGGACATGCCCGCCGGCACGTCCCACTCCCCGTTGAGGTAGCGCCCCCAGGCGGCGACGCCGTTGGCGAGGTGGTCGTTCCCGACCGGCACCGGGTCCGGCTCGGCGGAGGCGAGGGGGGCCGCAGTGCCGGCGAGCAGCGCGACGGTCGCGGTCAGAGCGAGCAGAGTGCGGCGCAGACCCGCGGCGGTGCGGGCGGGGCGCGGAGAAGCGGGGTCGGTCACGGGCTCACGCTAGGGGCCGGCTCTCCTCCGCGGCGGGGGCGGGGGCGCCCTGTAGCGGACATGTCCTCTAGAGGGCGGAGCGCCGCTCCTCCAGGGCGGAGCGCCGCTTCTCCAGGGCGGAGCCTGGCCCCTCGGGGCCCGCGGCGGAAGGGCTTGCCCGGATCCGCGGCGGGCGATTGGCTGGAGGGCAGGAGAGAGAGGTGTCACCATGACGCAGACCTTCCCCGCCTGGTTGCGGGATCAGCAGAAGAGGGACGACGAGGTCGGCCGCTTCGCGCAGGTCTTCGGCGGTCGCGACGACCTGCCCGAGCACGGCGGCCGCGCGATCTACGACGGCTACTTCGCCAGCGAGCCCGAGTCGGCGCAGGCCGATCTGGACCGCGCCTGGATGGAGTTCGAGGCGCACCCCGAGCCGTCCGCCACGTCCGACGAGCCGGAGGGACTCCGATGAGCGACCAGACCCCGAGCCCCGTCGAGGACCCGGACGACCAGTCCGACAAGCCGTCGCAGGCCGAGGGCGAGGACGAGCGCGACACCCCGCACGAGGTCCTGCCCGCCGAGGGCAAGCCCTCGAAGGCCGAGGGCTGAGCCGACGCACTGAGCCGAGGCACTCCCCGGAGGGGCGAATCCTGCAGAGGGTGCGCCCCTCCGTCGCGTCAGCGCCCGGTGACCGCCAGCAGCTCGTGCGCCGCGGCGCTGTCCGGGTAGCGGGAGAGCACGCGCTCCAGATCGCGCCGAGCAGGAGCCGTGCGCCCGTCCGAGAGGAGCGTGCTCGCGCGCTCGAGCAGCGCCTCCGCCCGCAGCTCCACGGGACGCGCGCTGGTGACGGTCGGGCGCACCACGCGGTCGAACGCCTCGAGGGCGCCCTCGATCAGGCCGAGCTCGCGAAGAGCGACGCCGCGGCGGATGAGCACCGCGGCGGAGGCGGCGTCCACGTTCTCGACGGGCGCCGAGAACTCGGCCACGTCGCTCCAGCGGCGGCGGGCGGAGTAGAGGGAGGCGAGCGTCGACGCCGCGAGGGTCGACGGCTCCAGGGTCTCGACCGCCACGACAGCCGCGGTCGGATCCATCGGTGCTGCCAGCTCGGCGTAGAGCAGGCGCAGCGCCGGGGCGTCGAGCGGCACCTCCACGTCGAGGCCGCCGCTCAGCGGCAGGCGGACGGTCAGCGCGATCCCGTAGCGGCGGAGGAAGGAGTCGGCCGACGGGTCGTAGCGGATGCGCACCAGCCAGCCGGTGAGCCGCAGAGCGCGATCGTCGTCCGCGGAGTGCAGGGCGTCGCGGACGAGCTCGACGACGGCCGCGAGGCGCGAGCCCTCGGGGGAGCCGGTGGTCGCCTCGTGCAGGTCCTCCGCCGGCGCCCCGGCGCGCACGAGCCGGAGCAGGGGCGCCTCCCACGCCGGAGCGAGGGCGGAGGGGCGCACGAGACCCGGCCCGCCGGGCATGCTGAGCCAACCGGACAGCCGGGAGCGGTGGTCCTCGGGGGAGAGCGGGTCGCCGGCCGCCCGGAGCCGGGGGCGCGCGAGGGCACGGAGCTCACCGCTCCGCCGGAAGCCGACTGCCACGGCCGATCCCCCTCCGCGTGCGGCGGCGGCTGAGGACCGTCGATCCGCCGAGTCTACGGCGTCGCCCCCCGCCGTCACCCCCGAACGGGGAGCGACGCGCTGGCGGCGATCCCCCGCCTCCCGTCGTCGCCCCCCGGCGCTGTCAGGCGCCGATCGAGCCCGCCGTGCGCAGCGGCATCACGTCGGGCTTCTCGGCGGTGCTCGCGATCGTCACGACCGCCTTCTCCTCGTTCGAGCGGAGCACGGCGTCCATGATCTCGAGCACGTGCAGGGCCACGCGGCCGGAGGCGCGGTGCGGGCGGTCCTCCGCGATCGCCTCCGCGAGGTCGGCCAGTCCCACTCCGCGACCGGTGTCGATCACGCCGGCGGAGTCGGGGACGACCCGCCAGTCCTCGTCGCGGACGGCGACCTCGACCGGGTCCGAGAACATGTTCGGATCCGGGACCGAGATGGTGCCCTCGGTGCCGTAGACCTCGAACTTCGGGGCCCGGCTGCGCCAGACCTCGAAGCTCACGGTGACGGTGGTGGCGACTCCGCTCGCGTGCTCGAGCAGCGCGGTGATGTGCGTGTCGATCGTCACCTCGATCGGCGTGCCCGCCTTCGGCCCGGTCTCGACCGTGCGCGGGCGGTCGGAGCGGGTGGCCAGGCCCGTGACGCGGACGACCGGCCCGAAGAAGTGCACGAGCGCCGTCAGGTAGTACGGGCCCATGTCCAGCAGCGGGCCGCCGCCGGGCTGGTAGTAGAACTCGGGCGCCGGGTGCCAGCGCTCGTGGCCGGGAGCGGCCCAGTGCACCTGCGCGGCGATCGGGGTGCCGATCGCTCCGGAGTCGAGGGCGAGGCGCGCGGTCTGCACGCCGGTCCCGAGCACCGTGTCCGGGGCGCTCGCGAAGCGCAGGCCCAGCTCGTCCGCGAGGTCGAGCATCGGCGCGGCCTCGGCCGGGTTCAGCCCGAGCGGCTTCTCGGCGAAGACGTGCTTGCCCGCCTTCAAGGCGCGGGTGCCGATCTCGACGTGCGCCGCCGGGATCGTGAGGTTCAGCACCGCGTCGATCTCCGGGTCGTCGATCAGCGCGTCGACGGTGAGGGCGCGGACGCCCTGCTCGTCGGCGACCTGCTGCGCCCGCTCCTGGTTCAGGTCGGCGACCGCGACGAGGCGGAGGCCGGGGAAGGTCGGGAGGTTCGCGAGGTACTGCTCGCTGATCTTCCCGACGCCGATGATGCCGACTCTCAGCGGGACGCCCACAGCATTCCCCTCTCGATGATCGTGCGGACGTTGTCGTCCTGGAGGATCTCGACGCGGTGGCCCGGCGTCGAGACGAAGATGCGGCCCTCGCCCCAGAGGCGGGTCCAGATCGCGGGGGAGGTGATGGGGCGCTTCCACGGGTCCCACGGGCGGACGGCCTGCGTGGTCGTGGCGAGCACGTCGTTGTAGTCGTCGTGCAGCACCCAGTACTGCTCCGTGACCAGCTCGAAGTCGGTGATGCCCTGCGTGATCGGGTGGTCGGCGGCGAGGGCCGTCATCTCGATCGTGTGCGGCATGTAGTTGTCCGACTGCTCGCCGGTGCGCTCGTCCGGGTGCTTGCCGGGGTGCGAGGCGAACTGGCCGCCGATCAGCTGCAGGTAGTCGGAGTTGTCGCGGTAGGAGTCGGCGATCCCGCCGTGCCAGCCGGCGAGGCCCGTGCCGCGCTCGACCGCCGCGCGGAGGCCCAGGAACTCCTCCCACTGGATGGAGGTCATCGTGTTCGACTGCACGATCAGGTCGACCGTCCGCATGTAGGCCTCGTCGGCGTACACGGCGGTCGACTCCTCGACGCGCACGTCGTAGCCGTTGTCGCGGAGGAACGGCAGGAACAGCTCGGTCGCCTCGACCGGTTGGTGGCCGTCCCAGCCCCCTCGGACGACGAGGGCCGTCTTGCCGGGAGTGGTCGGGGAGTGGTCGGTCATCGTCGTCCTCACGTGCGGGCGGATCGCTCCGCGGTTCGTCATCGAACAGGACTTGCGCAACTTCTGTGCGGGAGCCCCGGCGTCCGACCATCATGCACCGCGGTTCCCGGCGGGAGCAAGCCGTCCGCGCGCCGGTCCAGTTGCGAAAGTCGGTATCCGCTACGGTGAGCACATGCCCGACCACGACGACGTCTCCGGAGCGACCACCCGCCCGACCATGGCGCTCATCGCCGAGCGCGCCGGGACGAGCGTCCCCACCGTCTCGAAGGTGCTCAACGGCGGCACCGACGTCTCGGAGGCGACCCGTCTGCGCGTGATGGAGGCGGCGCACGCGCTCGGCTACCGCCGCCGTCCGCGCCTGCGCCCGCCGGTCGAGGATCCGCACTCCGCCCAGATCGTCGACGTCGTCGTCGGCCACATCGGCGGCACCTGGATCGGCCCGGTCCTCGAGGGCATCGAGGCCGAGGCCTCCGCCGCCGGGGTCGACCTGGTGCTCACCCGCGCCCGCGACGACGGCGCCTGGATCAGCCGCCTCCTCCGCCGCCCCTCGCTCGGCGCCATCGTGGTGCTGGTCAACGTCTCGGCCGCGCAGCTGCACCTGCTGACCACCGCCGAGCTGCCCGTCGTCGTCGTCGACCCCAGCACGCGGCCGCCGGCCGACGTCGCGAGCGTCGGCGCGACCAACTGGGACGGGGGCCGCATGGCCGCCGAGCACCTCCTCGACGCCGGCCACACCCGCTTCGGCGTCCTCGGCGGCACCCGCACCCAGCTCTACAGCAGCGCCCGGATCGACGGCTTCACCACCGCGCTCCGCGCCGCCGGGGTCGAGGATCCGCGCGTCGCCTACTGCGACTGGGACCGCGAGCTGGCCCGCGAGGCCGCCGGGCTGATGCTCGCCGAGCCGGACGCGCCGACCGCCTTCTTCGCCTGCTCCGATGTGATGGCGCTCGGCGTCTACGAGGCCGCCGACGACGCCGGCCTCCGCATCCCGCGAGACCTCAGCGTCATCGGCTTCGACGACGTCGAGGAGTCGGCCTGGGCGACCCCGCCGATGACCACGATCCAGCAGCCCATCGGCGAGATGGGCGCCATCGCCTTCCGGATGCTGCACCAGGCGCACCGGTCGGCGACCCCGCTCGCCTCGGGAGCCTCGGCCACCCGCATGGAGCTGGAGACGCGGCTGATCCGCCGCGCCTCCGTCGCACCCGTGCGCGTCTAGCGCCGCCCGCTCCGCTCCCGCCTCCGGCCCCCTCGGGATCGATGCGTCACGATCGGCCCCTCTCCCGCGCCCGTGACGACCGTTCGTGACGCATCGACCCCGGCGGGCGCCGCGGTCGGTGGCGACCCGGGTCGCACCGCCTATGCTGCCCGGATGCGCAGCGCGACCGGGGGGATGGTGGTCGCGTCGTTCGTCTCGCGGATCCTCGGGTTCGTCCGGCTGGCGCTCCTGGTCGTGGCGGTCGGCGGCACGAGCGCGTCGGTCGGCGGGCAGGTGTTCGAGGTCGCGAACTCCGCGCCCACCTACCTGTACGGGCTCATCGCGGGCGGGGTGCTCGGCGCGGTGCTCGTGCCGCAGATGGTCCGGGCGCGGGCCGACGGACCGGAGGGCGTGCGGACCCTCGAGCGGCTGCTCACCGTGTGCCTCGGCGGAGCGGCGCTCCTCACGGCCGCCTGCACGCTCGCGGCGCCGCTGATCGTCGGGCTCTACGCCGGGGGCTGGTCGGCCGACTGGGCTCTGCTCGCCACCCAGATGGCCTACTGGTGCCTGCCGCAGATCTTCTTCTACATCGTCTTCGCCGTCTTCTCGCAGCTGCTCAACTCCGCCGAGAAGTACGGGCCGGGCGCGTGGGCGCCCGCCTGCGCGAACGTGATCTCGGTGCTCGGGATCGCGGTGTTCCTCCTGATCCACCCCGAGGCGGCGTCGACACCCGCCGACGAGTGGACGCCGGAGATGGTGGCGCTCCTGTGCGGCACTGCCACTGCGGCGATCGTGGTGCAGGGGGTGATCGCGGTCGCGTTCTCGCGGTCCGTCGGCGTCCGCCTGCGGCCGCGCTTCGGCGTCGCCGGTCTCGGCGGAGTGTCGCGGGACGCGGTCTGGGTGTTCCTCGGCGCCCTCGTCGCAGAGGTGTCGTACATCGTCGTCTCGAACGCGGCGACGGCGGCCGGCCAGGCCATGAACCGCGCCGGCGTCGACGGGCCGAGCCTCAACTCCTTCTCGAGCGCGCAGCTGCTGCTCCTGCTGCCGCACGGCATCCTGGTCGTCTCCGTCGCCACGGCGATGTTCACGCCGCTCAGCCGGGACCTGCACCGCGGCGATCGGGCGGCCGCGGCGGTGAACCTCCGACGGACCGAGGACGCGGTGCTCGCCGTCACTCTGCTCGCGACGCTCCTGTTCGTCGCGGCGGCGCCACTGCTCACGCAGCTCGTCTTCGGCACACCGGTGATCGGCGGAGTCCTGCAGCTGCTCGCCCTGAGCCTGGTCGGCTTCAGCCAGACCTACGTCCTCAACCGGGCGATGTTCGCGCTGGGTCGGGCCCGCGACTCGCTGGCGACCCAGGTCGTCTCGGCCGTCGGCGTCGCGGTGGGGGCGCTCGTCGGCGGGCTCCTCCTGCCTGCCGAACTCGTCGTGCCGGCGATCGCGGGCGGCACCGCCCTCGGGACCACGGCCGCGTGGGCCCTCGCCCACTGGCTGGTCCGGCGCCGGATCGGCGTCGTGCCGCAGCCGACCCGGGACCGCCGCGCCGCTCTCGTCGCGGCGCTGGTCGCAGCCTGCGCGTCGGTGCCGCTCGGCCTGCTGCTCGCCGTGCCCGCCGACCGCCTCGCGGCCGGCGCCGTGCTGCTGCCGGTCGGACTCGCGATCACCGCCCTGTTCGTGGTCGTGCACCGGGTCGTCGGCGGGCGCTGGCTCTGGTCGCTGGTGCTCGCGCCGCTCTGAGGGGCTGCGCGTGTGGTCCCGCAGCCCCGACCCTCAGTGCCCCGCGCCGAGGTTCCCGGCGAGGCGGCCGTGCATCCGGGTGGAGGCGTCGTTCATGCCCTCGATCACGGCGCGGGTGCCGTGGCGCTCGTACTTGGTCGTGACGGCGTCCAGCGCGGCGACGGTCGAGGCGTCCCAGATGTGGGAGCCGGAGAGGTCGATCACGACGTGCGCGGGGTCCTCTGCGTAGGAGAACTGCGTGGTCAGGTCGTTGCTGGAGGCGAAGAACAGCTCGCCGGTCACCGTGTAGTGGGCCGTCGATCCGTCGGCCGAGAGGGTGCGCTCGACGGTGGCGAAGTGGGCGACCCGGCGGGCGAAGACGACCATGGCGGCGAGGACGCCGACGACGACTCCGATCGCCAGGTTGTGGGTGAGGACGACCACGACGACCGTGGCGATCATGACGACCGTCTCGCCCACGGGCATCCGCTTCAAGGTCGACGGGCGGATGCTGTGCCAGTCGAACGTCGCCACCGAGACCATCACCATCACCGCGACCAGCGCGGCCATCGGGATGATCGCGACGAGGTCGCCGAGCGCGACGACGAGGATCAGGAGGAACACGCCGGCGAGGAAGGTCGAGATGCGGGTGCGGGCGCCGGACGCCTTCACGTTGATCATCGTCTGGCCGATCATCGCGCAGCCGCCCATGCCGCCGAACAGGCCGGAGAGCACGTTCGCGGCGCCCTGCCCGAGCGACTCGCGGGTCTTGCGGGAGGGGGTGTCGGTGATGTCGTCGACGAGCTTCGCGGTCATCAGCGACTCCAGGAGTCCGACGAGCGCCATCGCGACGGCGTACGGCGCGATGGTCGTGAAGGTCTCCCAGGTCAGCGGTACGTTCGGCACGAACAGCTCGGGGAGGCTGCGGGGCAGCTCGCCCTGATCGCCCACGGTGGGGACGGCGACCGCCGTGACGACGACCGCCGCGGTGATGAGGACGATGGCGACGAGAGGCGCCGGAACGGCCTTCGTCAGGCGCGGCATCACTACCATGATCACGATGCCGACGGCGACCAGCGGGTAGACCAGCCAGGGCACGCCGATCAGGTTGGGGATCTGCGCCGAGAAGATCAGGATCGCCAGCGCGTTCACGAATCCGACCATCACGCTGCGGGGGATGAAGCGCATGAGCTTCGCCACTCCGAGCAGCCCGAGCACGATCTGGAACACGCCCGCGAGGATCACCGTCGCGATGAAGTAGTCCATCCCGTAGTCGCGGGCGACGGGGGCGATCACCAGGGCGACGGCGCCCGTGGCGGCGGTGATCATCGCGGGGCGTCCGCCGAGGAACGCGATCGACACGGCCATCACGAACGACGAGAAGAGGCCGACCCGCGGATCCACGCCCGCGATGATCGAGAACGAGATCGCCTCGGGGATGAGCGCGAGCGCGACCACGAGGCCGGCGAGGACCTCGCGGGTCAGGATGCGGGGGGTGCGCAGCGCCGTCATCACTGTGGGCTCGGCGTGCGGGCGGGCAGGGGTCTTCGAGGCGAGGGCCATCGCGGCGGCTCCAGGGAGTGGGAGGGGTGCTCGACGAGGAGCGCGGAGGGCTGCGGCATCGGGTCGGCGGAAGCGGGCGGGGATGCCAAGCTTGCAGAGGCGTGTCAGCAGCACGTGCAACCCTACCCTCACGTAAGGGTAGATCTGAAGGGGTGAGCAGGATCGGCACCATGCACATCGGCGAGCTCGCCGAGCGGACCGGCCTCTCGCTCCGGACCCTGCGCCACTACGACGAGATCGGCCTCGTGAAGGCGTCCGGCCGCACCGAGGGCGGCTTCCGCCTCTACACGTCCACCGACTACGACCGCCTGATCCTCATCCGCCGCATGAAGCCGCTCGGCTTCTCGCTGGAGGAGATGGCCGCGCTGCTCCGCGTGATCGACACCCTCGAGGCCGAGGGCGACGACGCGCCGGCCGAGGTCCGCGCGCGGCTCGACGCCTTCGTCGCGCAGGCCCGCGAGCGCCGCGAGGCGCTGAGCGCCCAGCTCGCGATGGCGGACGAGTTCGTCGAGCTGCTCACCAGCCGCTGAGCCCGGCCGCCTGGGCGATCGATGCGTCGCGAACGGCTCCCACGCGGCTCCGATGACGACCCTTCGCGACGCATCGGATCCTCGGGAGCGCGGGAGAGCCGCTCAGGTCGCGCTCGCGTCGGGGAGCTGCTCCGGGCAGTCGCCGCCCGGCTCGGTGGCGAGCTCGAAGTGCCAGATCTCGTTCGCGTAGATCTGGCAGAGCCCGTAGTCGGTGCCGTGCTGCGCGAGCCGGCTGTCCGCGTCCGTGTAGCCGATGTCGACCGCGCCGCCGGTGAGGTGAGCGGAGGAGGTGACGGATGCGACGCGGCGGCCGCGGCCTGACGGCGGCCGTCAGCCGCGCGGACCGCGGGCCAGCAGGGCGTGCAGCAGCGGCAGCGCCGACGCGATCATCAGCACGGTCCCGAAGCCGCTGTCGTCCGGGCGCACGACGGCGCCGGCGATCAGCAGTCCCGCGAACAGCACGGCCGAGATCACGCGGCGGACGGTGCCCTCGAGCCGGTTCAGCCGGCGCTCGATCGTGGGGACGGTGACCGCGAGCTCGCCGTCGTCGAGGGTCGTGACGAGCTCGTCGAGCCGGCGCGGCAGGCGCCAGATCAGGCCGAGCGTGTCGACGGCCTGCTTGCCGACGTCCTGCACGACGGAGCCGCGCTCCTCGCGGATCAGCTGCTGCGCGTAGGGCTCGACCGAGTCCCACAGGTTGAAGGCCGGGTCGAGCGCGCTGCAGACGCCCGAGGTCAGCGACATCGCGCGGATGACGAGCAGGAAGTTCTCGGGGAGCTGGAACGGCAGCGCGCGCACGACGTCGCCGAACTGCACGGCGAAGTCGCGGAACTCGCGCGGATCCACCTCCCGCAGCTCGGCGAAGCCCATGCCGCCGAAGCGGGCGAAGAGCTGCGTGAGCGCCCGCTCCAGCTCGCGGGAGTCGGCCGAGGGGAGGAGGACGCCGACCGCGCGGGCCGCGTCGACGAGCCCCTTGCCGTCGCGGGAGGCGGCGGCGATCAGCATCCGGCGCAGGCCCGCGCGGGTGCTCGGCGGCACCTCGCCCATCATCCCGAAGTCGATGAAGGTGAGGCGCCAGGGCAGCTCGCCCCCGGGGGTCGGCGTGACGAAGACGTTGCCGGGGTGCGGATCCGCGTGGAAGTAGCCGTTGGTGAAGAGCTGGTCGAACATCACGGCCGCGAAGACCGGAGCGACCTCCCGCGGGTCGATCCCGGCGGCCAGCAGCGCGGCGTGGTCGGTGATCTTGATCGCGGTGACGTCCTCGAGCGTGAGCACCTTGCGGGTCGAGCGCTCCCAGACCACGTCCGGGACGGCCACCCGGGCGTCGCCCGCGAAGTCGGCGGCGAAGCGGACGGAGTTGGCCGCCTCCTGCAGGTAGTCGATCTCCTCGAGGCTGGTGACCGCGAACTCCTCGACGAGCGCCGGGGCGTCGACGCGGTCCGAGACCAGGCGCACGTGGCTGAGCCAGCCGCCGACGCGGCGCAGAGCCGCGAGGTCGACCTCGACGATCTGGTCGATCCCCGGCCGCTGCACCTTCATGATGGCGGCGGAGTAGCCGGTGTCCTCGGCGTCGACGGGGGAGAGCCGGGCGCGGTGGGCTTGCCCGAGAGAGGCGGCGGCGACGGGCGACTCGTCGACTCCGGCGTACGCGCGCTCGAGCGGCAGCCCGAGCTCGGACTCGGCCAGCGCCCGGATCCGCGGGAACGGGACGGGCGGGACCTCGTCCTGCAGCCCCTCCAGCTCCCGGGTGATCTCGGGCGGCAGCACGTCCAGGCGCGACGACATGAACTGGCCGACCTTGATCATCAGGCCGCCGAGGTCGACCGCGAGCACGTGGAAGCTGCGGGCGAAGCGGCGCATCCGGCCGGGCCGGGTGCGGAGCGCGACGCGCGTGAGCCCCACCCGCGGCAGGAGCAGGTCGAAGAACCAGGTGACCGCGAGATGCCACGCGGCGAAGCGGAGGATCCGGCGGTAGCGCCGCCGGTCCTCCCGCTCTCGGTGGCCCGGGGCGGCAGGACCCGGGCTGACCGAGGCCACCCGGGTCAGTCCTGCGCGAGGATCGCGTACAGGCGGCGGCGCACGTCCTCGAGTTCGGCGACGGCCTTGCGGATCTGCTCAGGGGTGCCCGAGCGTCCGACCTGGGCCGCGGCCTGGGCGAGCTCGAGGCCCGCCTTGGGCAGGGCGCCGAAGTCGACGTGGTCGGAGTCGTTCCACGGGGTCGAGGTGCCGTGCTCGGCGACCGTCGCGCGGCCGGCGTCGGTCAGCGTGTAGGTCTTGCGGCCGTTCTGCTCGTCGGCCGTGATGAGGCCCTCGTCCGCGAGGAGCTGGAGGGTCGGGTAGACGGAGCCGGGGCTCGGCTTCCAGTCGCCTCCGCTGCGCTCCTCGATCTCGCGGATGATCTGGTAGCCGTGCATGGGCTGCTCGGCGAGGAGCGCGAGCACCGCGGTGCGCACGTCCCCGCGGCCGACCCGGGAGCCGACGCGCTTCTCCATGCGGGAGCGGGCCTGCTCCATCGCGCGCCAGATGCTCTCGATGGGCGTGCCGGTGCCGAACGCGCCGGTCGATGACGATCCGTTCATGATGACCTCCTGTTTCTCCGAACGATACTCAGCGATATGGGTGGCGACTGTGAACGACTGCCGCGTCGGCTCAGAGCTTCGCGAGCTTCGCCCGGGCGACGAGGAACAGCCCGTACATGACCAGTCCCGCGCTGACGAGGGTCAGGGCGATCGTGCCGTACGGAGGGACGTCGAGGAAGCGGATGGCTCCGTCGAGCCCGGTCGCCTGGCGGGCGTCACCGGTCAGCGCCGCGACCACGAAGATCCCGCCGGCCAGGCCCAGAGCGAGCCCCTTCGTGATGTAACCGGTCGCGCCGAGGATCAGCACGGCCGTCCCCGTCGGGCCCTCGGGGATGCGGACGAGCTTGCGGAAGCCGCGCCGGATCCCGATCGCGACGAAGCCGATCCCGCTGCCCAGCACGATCCCGCCGACGATCACGAGGATCACGACGCCGACGGTGCTCGTCAGCAGCTCGGTGTTGATGCGGCGGATCGTGGCCGAGGAGCTCGTCGAGCCGCCGAGCGCGAAGACGAGCGTGGTGCCCGCGAGCGTGAGCGAGGCGAAGCCCTTGCCCGACTCGACGATCCGGCGGCCCAGGCGGGCGGGGAGCCCCGGCGCGGAGGAGCGCCCGCCGAGGGAGAGCTGCCAGAGCCCGAGCGCGACCAGCCCGACCAGCGCAGCCCAGACCACCACGAGCCCGACGGGGGAGTCGGCCATGCGCCCGATCGCTCCGGACGCGTCCGCCTCCCGCGAGGTCTCGTCGCTGACCGCGACGCGCAGGGCCAGGCCGCCGATCAGGAGGTGGATCAGTCCGTTGACGGCGAAGCCCGTGCGGGCGAGGCGCCGGAAGCGCCGGGTCCGGACTCCGGCGCGCGGCGACGGCACGCTCGCAGTGGACATCGCGCAACCCTCTCATCCCCGGCGCCTCCTGACCCGCCGACGCGCGCGTGGCAACCCTCTCCCCGGCCCGGGTGCCCACGTCGTGTGATGGAGGTGCGGTGCAGTTCGCGCCGCAGCAGGACGAGAGAAGGAACCACATGCGTGCACGCCGACGTCGCGCGGGCGGTCGCCGAGGGCTGAGGCGGGGCGGACCTCCCGGACCGGTCCCGGGCAGGGGAGGGCGGCGACGATGACCGGAGCGACGCTCCTGGTCCGCCGCCCGTCGAGCCCGGCCTCGCGGGTGCTGGTGCTCCACGCGACTGCGGTCGAGCTGGAGCTGCTGGTGGCCGCGCTGCTCGGGCTCGCCGAGGAGACGCCGTGCCTGGACGTGCGGGTGGCGGCGAGGTCGCGGGCGGCGCTCCTGCTGGCGACCGTCGATCCGGAGGCGGTGCTGCCGCTGGCAGAGGCGCGGCGAGTCCGCGTCGGGCTCCGCCGCGAGCGCGAGGAGCTGGAGCGCGGCGGGGTCGGGTGCCGGCACGTCGTCGAGGCGCGGGTCGGCGGTCGGTGAGGGGATGCCGGGATGTCGGCTGATCGGCGTCTCCGCGGTGCTGAACGGGGGGTGCCCTGATCCGTGTGCGAGCGGGCGGCTGACCTCAGACTGGGGAGGCCGCTCTCCGCAGCGACTCCGCGCCTCCCTCCCGATCCGACAGGACCCGGCATGCCGCTCAGCTCCGACCGCCCCGCCGTCGCCGATCCGCGGCGCCGCTCCTTGGTGCAGGCCGCGTGGGCCGCTCCGGTCGTGATCGCCGTCGTCGGCGCTCCCGCCGCGATGGCGTCGACCTCGGCGGCTCCCACCCTCTACGTCTTCTTCACGGGCGTGGGCGATTCGGGCGACGTCTTCCTGGAGCTCCTCGCCGGCGACGGGACGCCGCTCCAGCAGCAGTTCGAGTTCCAGGGCGTTCCCCGCGGCACGGACGCCTGGGTCACGGCTTTCCGACCGAGCACCGACGCGTCGGGGATCTTCCGGGCCCGGATCCCCGCCACGCTCACCGCGGCCTACTCCGCCCTCCGTATCGTCGTGCGGGTTCCCGGATTCGCCGAGCCGCTGATCAGCCAGGTGCAGAGGCTGCCCTTCGAGGCCTGAGCGCGGGCATGTGTACGGCTCGAGGCCCGTCCGACAGCGCCGCCGCTCACTTCTCCCGTCGGCGGCGACGCTGTTGCCGGACCACGACCGCCGTGAAGAAGGCGGCGGAGAGGACGAGCAGCGCCGCGACTCCGACGAGCAGGAGTCGGGCGGCCACGAGGAACTCCTCCATCGGAGCCTCCGACAGCAGCATCTGGATCGCCGCGACCGCATGCACCAGTGCGATCCCGCAGAGGATCCGCCCGGTGTTCGCGATCCACCGCCACCCGTCGAGGTCCGGATGCGGCCGCTCGACCTCGGCCTGCTCCGCCTCGAAGTCCGCGATGAGCTCCCCGAGATCCCCGAGGTCCAGCGGCGACTCCGGCGGAAGCGCCAGCAGTCTCCGCAGGCGCTCCTCCGTGCTCGCTCCGGTCCGCTCCATCACTGCGACGAAGAGCCGGCGCTCGCGAGCAGTCGTCCACCCGGGCACGAGGACGCCCCAGCGGCCGGCCTGATCGTCGTAGCCCTCGTCGCGATAGGTCTGCGCGAGCAGCTGCCGCGCCTCGAGGGCGAGCGGATCCGCGTCGATCCGCGAGCGCAGCTCGCTCCGCCGCGCTCTGAGCCGACGCCGCTCGTCGGCTTCTGCTCGATCCATCCGGTCAGTATGGCGCCCCGCGATCGCTCCCGGCCGATCCGTCGAGCTCACCGACCAGAAGACGCGGCTCGGAGGAGGGATGTGGCGGTCGGACGCCCCTCCGAGCGCCCGTCGAGACCCACCTGCCGGGCGTCTAGAGGGCCGCAGGCCTCGTGATGAAAGTTGTCTCCAGGTAGGGCAGCTCGGCGCGGGCGAAGACCGCAGTGAGGAAGCGGTCCTCGAACGCGACGCCGAGGCCGACCACGAGGGCGTCGGTGTCCACGCGCATCCCGTCGCGTGCCACGCCGTCCACCAGGACCGGGACGCCGTGCTCGACGGCCGACTCGGTCACGGGCCCGAGCAGGTCTCCCGGCAGGCCGCCGCGCACCCGCTCGTTCCGGAACTGATTGATCAGCACGTGCTCGAGGTGCTGCACCAGCGCCTGCTCGGGAGTAGCCCAGGGCCCGTCGGAGTCGAGGGGCACCGTGGTCCTCACGGCTTCCCAGAGCATCGGGTGCCTCATCTGCTCGCGGACCTTCATCAGGCTGTCGGGGAGCGGCCGACGCGGCGGCCCGTCGAGCTCGGCCCGCAGGTCGTCGTCGAGGTCGGCCAGGTTCACCGGATCGCTGCGGTCGTCCGGATTCCGCCACAGAGCGTAGGAGAGGGATGCGGACTCGAGGTGGGTCCGCCCCTCCGACGTGGTACTCACGGTCGAGACGCCGAGCTCTTCGATCGACGGCTGAGGCGTCAGCGCGAAGAGGGGCCCGCCGAAGCGTGCCGTCACCTCGTCGGGCGTCGGAAGCTCGAACTCCTCGGACGGTCCAGGATCCACCACGAACATGCGCCTCAGCCTGCCCGCGGCCCACGCCGCGTGCAACGGCTGCGCGCGATCCGACGCGCGGCCGTCGCGACCGGTCCGGGGGAGCGTCCCAGCCCGCCCTCCTCGAGGGAACAGCACCGCCCCATCAGCAGCAGCCGCAGGCCTCGGAGTCCTCGCTCGTCAGCGCGGAGATCGGCGTCGTGCAGGACTCGCCGCGCCAGGCCTCCAGGCCCTCGCGGACGGCGACCGCGGCGATCACGAGGCCGGCGACGGGGTCGGCCCACGTCCATCCGAGCGTGCTGTTCAGCAGCAGGCCCACCAGGACGGCGGCGGAGAGGTACGAGCAGAGGAGCGTCTGCTTCGAGTCCGCGACGGCAGAGGCCGAGCCGAGCTCGCGGCCGGTCCGGCGCTCGAGCAGGGAGAACGCGGGCATCACCAGCAGGCTGACGGCGGCCAGCACGATGCCGACGGGGGAGTGCTGGGCCTCCGAGAATCCGAGCAGCGCCCGGACCGAGTCGACGGCGACGAACGCGGCCAGGCCGAGGAACGAGACGGCGATCACCCGCAGAGCGGTGCGCTCGCGCGCCTCCGGATCGCAGCCCGAGAACTGCCAGGCGACGGCCGCGGCGGAGAGCACCTCCACCACGGAGTCGAGGCCGAAGGCGACGAGTGCGGTAGACGAGGCGACCGTCCCGGCGGCGAGTGCCACGATCGCCTCCACCACGTTGTAGGCGATGGTCGCGCCGACGATCCAGCGGATCCGCCTCTGCAGCACGCGGCGGCGGGCGGGGAGGAGCGGAGCGCGCAGGGCGGTCATGCGCAGCGGCAGTCGTCGCCGGAGCAGCAGTCCGGATCGACGACGAGGGCCAGGCGGAGCAGGTGGTCGAGCGCCCCGGCGATCCGGGTCTCGGCCAGCCGGTACCAGGTGTACCGGCCGTCCTTCACGGCCTCCACCAGCCCGCATCCGCGGAGGCACGCGAGCTGGTTCGACATCACCTGCCGCGAGACCCCGAGCGCGTCCGCGAGGTCGGAGGGGACGGCCGGAGCCTCGCGCAGCGCGAGCAGGATCCGGGACCGCGTCTCGTCGGCCAGGGCGGATCCGAGGCGCGCGAGAGCAGCGGAGTGGGTGAGGGTCGCGGTGGCGGGCACGGGAGCGACGGTACACGCGATGCTGTATCGAGCGCGAGGGCGGTGGTCTCTCCTCGAACGTGCGAGCCCCCCCTCCTGCTCCCCCCCCCGTCGGGTGGGCGGACGGGCCGCACTGCCGCGGATCCCCGGGGCCGGCCTCCACGGCGCGCCGCGTACGGCCCGTGCGCCGTGCCAGGATCCCCTTGATCACGGCGCCCGTCCGCCGCTCGGTCTCCTGGAAGGGCCACGGACCCGCCTTGCTCGATGCCACGACCCTCCGCGTCGCCTTCGGGGTCACCGCCCTCACCCTCTTCCTGCTGTTCGCGCTGGTCACCTACCGGTCGACACGCTCGTCCTTCAGCTTCTGGTGGTGCACGGCGCTCGCGCTGTTCATGGGCGGCTCGCTCGCCTACCTCCGCGACGGCACGGCCGACCAGGTGTGGGCGAATCCGCTCGGCAACGGGCTCATCGTGGCCGGCGCCGCCGCGGTCTGGGCGGCGAGCCGCTCCCTCCGCGGCAGGCCGACGCCGTGGTGGCTGGTGGTCGCTCCGACCGTGGTGGTGACGGGCGTGTCCAGCCTCGACTCGCCCGCCGTCAACGACTGGTCGGGAG
Source organism: Rathayibacter sp. AY1C5 (assembly GCF_002931705.1). NCBI lineage: Bacteria > Bacillati > Actinomycetota > Actinomycetes > Micrococcales > Microbacteriaceae > Rathayibacter > Rathayibacter sp. AY1C5. The sequence continues at coordinate 12,154 of NZ_PSWD01000021.1, read as the reverse complement.
GGCCGCTCTACCTCGCCTCGATGGCGCTCCTCATCGGCCTGTCGACCCGCGAGGTCGCGCTGCTCGGCGCCGGACGCTCGCGCACGCGCTGGCCGCTGCTGCTGAGCTCCGGCGCCCTCTCCCTCTACTACGCGCTCCGGTTCGCCGTGTTCCTGGCCGCGGGGCTGCGCAGCGAGCTGTTCGCGACCTGGTTCGGGACCCCGACCACCACGCTGATCACGCTGGTGCTGCTGGTCGTGGTGTCGTTCAGCATGGCGTCGCTCAGCGGCGAGCAGGTCGCGCAGATGCTCACCGCCGGCGCCGCCCGCTCGCGGCAGGAGCTCGCCGACGGCGAGAGGGTGCAGCGGCGGCTCGAGCCCCGCTCGGTCCCGGACCTCCCGGGCTACGACGTCGCCGGCGCCTGCGTGCCCAGCGGGACGGTGAGCGGCGACTTCTTCGACTGGCGCTGCACGCCCGACGGGCTCGCCGTCACCGTCGCCGACGTGATGGGCAAGGGGGTCGGCGCCGCGATGATCGCCGCCACGGTCCGCGCCGCCCTGCGCGTCACTCCTCCCGCCCTCGGCCCCGCGGCGACGATGGCGCTCATCGACCGGGTCGTCGAGCCGGATCTGTCGGCGAACGACGCGTTCGTCACGCTCCTCCACCTGCGGCTCAGCGCCTCGACCGGCGACATCGCGCTCGTCGACGCCGGGCACGGACTCGGGATCGTCTGCCGCGCCGACGGCTCGCGCGAGCGCATCCCCTCCGCCCACCTGCCGCTCGGCCTCCTCGGCACGCAGGAGTGGGAGCCGACCGGCCTCCGACTCCACCCCGGCGACCTGCTGCTGATCTGCAGCGACGGTGTGCTCGACCTCTTCGACGGCTCCCTCGCCGCCCTCGACCGGGTGGCCGACGCGGCCGTCGCCGCCCCGGCGACCGCCGCCGACGCGGTCGCCGGCGTCACCCGCCTGGCGGCCGAGGGAATGCTGGCGGACGACGTGACCGTGGTGGCGATCCGGCGGACCTCGGGGAGCTGACCCGGCCTCAGCCCCGCCCCGCCTGCAGCCGGAGCCCGGCCAGCAGCAGGTCGAGGCCGGAGCGGAACACGTCGAGGTCGTCGTGCGTCGCCATGACGTCGGCCGCGTGGTGGCCGAAGGGGAACTCCTCCGGATCGAGGGCGCGCCAGCGGTCGGCCAGGTGCTCGAGGAACTCGCCCCTCTCCATCCCGCTCTCGAGGAACTCGCGGGGCGGCGGCTGCGCCAGGTCGGCCGCGACTCCGACGACGTAGCTGACGATGGACGACACGGCGTGGAACCGCTGCCGGGGCGTCAGGTCGAGAGCCATGAGCTGCTGCCCGAGGCGCTCGTACATCGCCATCGAGTTGGGCTGCACCCCGGTCGTGCGGAGCATGTAGAGGCCGAACCAGGGTCGGCGGACGCACTCGTCGAAGAGGGCCAGTGCGACGGCGCGGACGTTGTCGATCGGGTCCGGCCCGTGGGTGAGCGGCTCGCTGTCGGCGAGGACCCGACCCATGACCTCGTCGGTCGCCCGCTCCAGCAGCTCGTCGCGGCTGCCGACGTACCAGTAGATGCTCGCCACACCGCCGCCGAGTCGGGCCGCGAGCGCGCGGAACGTGAGGGCCGACTCCCCGGACTCGTCGAGGATCGCGATCGCCTCGGCCAGCACGGTGTCGAGCGAGTGCGACGCTCGGCGGCGGCCCCGGGCGGGGGAGGGCGCGGCAGCGGTCTCCGTCGGGCGATCTGCAGGCATGGCTTGCATCTTACCGAACGGCGTTCCATACTATCGAACGCCGTACGAGAGTCGAACGGCGTTCGATAGGAAGGCGCCTCGATGTCCGCTCCGACGACCACCTCCGCCGAGTCCCGCGCTCACACCTCCCTCCGCTCCGCGGCACTCCCGCTCGCCGCTCTCTGCCTCGCGTTCTTCGTCGAGATGGTCGACAACACGCTGCTCTCGATCGCCCTCCCGACGATCGGACGCTCACTCGACGGGTCGACCGCCGGACTGCAGTGGGTGACCGGTGCCTACTCCCTGACCTTCGGCGGGCTGCTGCTGACAGCCGGGTCCGCCGCCGACCGGTTCGGCCGCCGCCGCGTGCTCCTCACCGGCCTCGCCGCGTTCGGGCTGATCAGCCTCGCCGTCGTCCTCGTCACCGACATCGGCCAGCTGATCGCCCTCCGCGCGGCGCTCGGCTGCGCCGCGGCCGCCATGGCGCCCGTCACGATGTCGCTGGTGTTCCGGCTCTTCGACGACGAGAGGCTCCGCATGCGGTCGATCACGATCGTGATGATCGTCGGGATGTCCGGCATGGTCCTCGGCCCCCTCCTCGGCGGCTCGATCCTCAGCACCGTCAGCTGGCAGTGGCTGCTCGTCGTCAACGCCCCGATCGCGCTGCTGGTCTGGATCGGCGTGCGCCTCGGAGTTCCCGCGGACCAGCGCGCCGACCTCACCTCCGGTCGGCTCGACCTGCCGGGGACCGCCCTCACCGTCGCCGCGGTGGGGCTCGGCTGCTACACACTCACCAGCGGAGTCGAGAACGGCTGGCTGTCGCTCCTCACGATCGCCTGCGCCGCGGGCACCGTCGCCGCCGTCGCGGGATTCGTCGTCCGCGAGCGCCGCGCCGTCTCGCCCATGATCGACCTCGCGATCTTCCGCGCCGGCCCCGCGCGGGGAGCGGCGCTCACGCAGCTCGGCGCCTCGGTCGCCTTCGCGAGCGTCCTGTTCGGCCTGATCCTGCACTTCCAGTACGCCTACGGCTGGAGCCCGGTGCGCGCCGGCCTCGCGAACCTGCCCGTCATCGTCACGATGCTCGCCGCCACTCCGATCACCGAGCGCCTCGCCGCGAAGCTGGGGCACCGCGCGGCCTGCCTGATCGGCACCGGGCTCCTGGTCGGCGCGCTGCTCGGGATGTCCTGGGCGGTGGACCGGGGCTACCTCGCGATCGCCGTGATGATGGTCGTGATGACGGTGGGCCTGCGGACGATCATGACCATCTGCGCCGTCGCCCTCGTCGAGGCGATGCCCGCGAACCGCACGTCGATCGGTGCGGCGCTCAACGACACGGCCCAGGAGATCGGCACCAGCATCGGCACGGCCGTCGTCGGCACGCTGATCGCCGCACTGGTGGCGACCACCCTCCCGGCGGGCGCGTGGAGCGCGGACCTCGTCCGGAGCTTCTTCGCGGGTGAGCGGGTCGCCTTCCTGGTCGTGGCGGTCCTCGTCGGCGTGATCGCGACGATCGGCTCGCTGTCACTCAGCGACTCCCGCTCCACCGAGGAGCCGGCGGCGGCCTAGTCCGTCGGGTCGCGCCGGGCGTCCTCGAGGTCGGCGATGTCCGTGTACTCGAGGAAGTCCAGCGGAGGGATGTCCGTCATCTCCTCGCTCCACGAGGGACGGGCCGGCTGCATGCGGCGCGTCTCGAGCTCGATGTGGGCGATGACCTCCGCGTCGTCCGGCTCCTCCACCTCGCTGCTGTCGATCGGCAGCGACCAGAGCTGGCTCGCCGGCCCGATCAGCAGGTGGGCGTAGGCGCGGCCGCCGCCCTCGGTCAGGACCGGCACCGAGACGACGTCCGACTTGTTGACGTCCGCGAGGGCCCGGGCGTACCGGAGGACCGCCTTGCAGGTCAGGTCGCCGACGAGGAGGTGGCCGCTGGAGTAGTGCAGTTTCCGCATGCGACCAGCCTCCGCGCGCCGCCCGCGGGACCTCAAGAGGGTTGCCGCGGGGAGGCGGCTCCGCTAATGGGCCGGGAGGTCCCGCCCGGTCGGGATCACCGCTCGGGGCGCCCGGCGCTCTCGCGGAGCTCGCGGCCGTCGGCGACGTCCTCGGCGTGCTTCTCCGCCTTCTTCTCGCTCTGCCGGGTGTCGCGGGGCGGGAGCTGGATGTGCTCCTCCGCCGGGATGCCCGCCTGCAGCTGGCGGCCTCGCTCGAGCTCGGCGTCGAACTCGGCCCCGAAGAGCAGGGCGAGGTTCGTGATCCAGAGCCAGAGGAGGAAGACGATCACACCGCCCAGGGCGCCGTAGGTCTTGTTGTAGTTGCTGAAGTTGGCGACGTAGAACGCGAAGCCGGCCGACGCCAGCGCCCAGACGACGAGGGCGAGGATCGAGCCCATGCTGGTCCAGCGGAACTTCGGCTGCCGCACGTTCGGCGACCAGTGGTAGAGGACCGCGACGATCACGACCATGATCGCGATCAGAACCGGCCACTTGGCGATGCTCCACACGGTCAGGGCGACCTCGCCGAGGCCGACGGCGTCGCCGATGGTCTGCGCGACGGGTCCGCTGAGCACGAGGATCAGCCCGGCGATCACGAGCAGGAGGACCGTCACGAGGGTGACGGCGAGCATCGTGGGGCGCAGCTTCCAGATCGGGCGGCCCTCGTCGATCTCGTAGACGCGGTTCATCCCGCGCCCGAAGGCGCCGACGTAGCCGGATGCGGACCAGAGGGCGCCGAGGACACCGGTGACGAAGGCCAGACCGGCGGCGGGGCTGGAGGTGAGCTCCTGGATCGGGCCGCGGACCGTGTCGAGGACGTCGGCCGACACGAATCCGCCGGCGATCTCGAGCACAGTGTCGGTCGTGGTCTCGGCCTGGCCGAAGAGGCCGAGGATCGAGACGATCGCGAGCAGCCCGGGGAACAGCGCGAGGACGGCGTAGTAGGTGAGGCCGGCCGCGATGTCGGTGCACTGGTCGGCGCCGAATTCACGGAGCGTCTTCTTGAGGACGTAGCCCCAGGAGCGCTTGGTGACCTCGGTCGGTCCGTCGGGCTTGCGGGAGTCGTCGGGGTCGGGCGCGGTGCGGTCGCGCTCGGTGCTGGTCTGGGCCACGGTCGTCCTCCATCTCGAGCGTCTGCGGATCGTCGGGGACGGAAGGACCGCCTGCGATCGCTCCGGCGCCCCGGCGACGCCGTGCTCGCCACCGACCGTAGGAGCGCCGGACGCTCGAGGCAGGACGGTTGACAGCCGCCCGTCGAGTCCGGTGGGGGAGGTGTTCCGCGGTGGCGCCCGCGCTCAGAGATGCGCGAGCAGCCTCTCGCACGCCTGCTCGCAGCGGCGGCAGGCCTCGGCGCAGATCCGGCAGTGCTCGTGCATCCCGGCGTGCTGCTCGCAGTCGTCGGCGCAGGCGCGGCAGGCCAGGAGGCAGGCCTCGACGAGGGCGCGGACGGCCGCGGATCCGACGACGCCTCGGCGCGACAGCACGGCGCCGGTCGCGGCGCACACGTCGGCGCAGGCGAGGTCGGTGCGGATGCAGTGGATCAGCTCGGCGACCGACTCCTCGCCCAGGCACGCGTCGGCGCAGGCGGTGCAGGTGAGCGCGCAGGCGCCGCACGCGTCGATGCACTCGGCCAGGACCTCCGGATCGACGCCGCGCAGCTCCTCGGGGTGGCTCCGGATCATGTCGCTCGTGCTGCTCATGGCGCGTCCTCTCGTCGTGACCCCGGCGGGTCGATCGGTCCGGGCGACGCTACGGGCCCGCCCGCCGCCGGGCGAGGGCCTGGCCAGGCACCGCGGCCGGTGGTAGCCGGGCCGTCAGCTCCTCACGACGAAGGCGTCGTGGATCAGGTTGCCCCCGGTCGCCGCCGGATTCCGCGTGCTGCCGCGGGTGATCGTGACGGTGTGGATGCCGGCGGGCAGGGTCCCGCTGGTCCAGACGGTCTGGGCGGAGCGGGTGGTGGCGCTGTAGCGGTCGACCGAGGCCACGAGGACGCCGTCGAGGCGGACCTCGTCGATCCCGGACGTGCTGGACCGGCGGCTCACCCACGAGACTCCGGTGCCGGTGAAGCGGAGGGTGGCGGAGGCGCCCCCTGTCGACGAGAAGGAGACGCCTCCGCCGCTGTCCGCGGAGGAGGAGGTCGTGGACCAGGTGCCCGTGACGGCGACGGCCGGCGAGCCGTTCTGGTGGGTGCCGGCCCCGACGGCGGCGAGCGGAGTCGCGGTGGCGGTCGGCGTCGAGGTCGGCGCGGCGGTGGCGGTCGGCGTGGGCGTGGCCGTCGGCACCGGAGTGGCGGCCCTCTTCGCGAGCACGATGGACGCCGTCGCTCCCTTCAGCCCGCTCGGCCGGAACGTGATCGTCGTCGCGGTGCTCGTCCTGCTCGTCACGCTCAGGGCGGCGCTCGAGGACACCGTGCCCGCGGTCGGCCGCGCGAGCGTCACGGTGAGCGCGCTCGTCGAGACCTGCGTCGGGTCGACCGTCGAGACGGTCACCGTGTCCGCGTCCTCCCGGATCGAGACCAGTCCGGCGCCGGTGATGCTCGCGACCCGGGTGCCTCCGACGAGCACGGGGCTCGTGGTCCCGGCCTTCCACGACACGGCGCTCACGGTGCCGGTCGAGCGGTCGCGGGCGGCGCTCAGCTGGGGGGTGTTGCTGAGCACGGTCACGTCCGGGTCCACCGCGTACGCGGCGGTCGCCGCCTCGGAGGCGCCGGGGAGGACCGTGTACGCGTACGAGGCGCCGGTCGGGTTCGTGCCGTGGCTCGTCGTGAGGGAGTAGTAGTGGCCGGTCACCGGCGCCGTCGGACCGGCGGCGCTCACGGCGCTCCAGGCTCCGGTGCGGGTCCGTCCCTGCGCGGTCAGGGCGATCGGCGACGGGAAGACGTAGCCCACCGACTCCGCGGAGCCGGTGATCGAGGCCCAGCGGGCGGTGCTCGTGGCGGTCGCCTCCGCACCGCGGAGGACGCCGTCGACGCGGAGCCTCGCATCGGGAGCGACGTCGCGGCGGTCGTCGATCACCGTCTCCGCGCGCCGGCGCGCCCCGTCCCAGCCGGTCCCGGACATGTCGGTCGCCGTGATCCCGGAGCCGAGCGCGAGGATCTCGTCGTCGAAGGTGAACCAGGCCTTCTTCGCGACCAGGCTCACCGACGCCGCGTCGAAGTCGAGCGCCGCGATCCCCGTCCGCCGCGACGGGCTCTCGAGGCTCCCGGTGAAGGTCGTCGTCGGGCGGGACGACGCGCCCTCGCCCGCGCTCCGGACGATCGTGTCCTCGGTGGTGCCGGGCATCCGGTACGGGTTCGCCGTGGCCCAGTAGCCGTCGTCGTACTGGCGCCCGCTGCCCAGGTGGAGCGACGTCGCTCCGTCGCCGGTGTACCAGCCGCTGCGGTTCTCGCCGTTGAGCGACTCGTAGCGGGCGATCCGCGTGCTCGACAGGCCGACGGCGAAGCCCGAGGTCGCCGTGGTCCGCGTGAAGCGGTCCATCCCGGCGAAGGCCCGGACGCCCGAGCCGATCGGGGTCGCGATCAGGCCCGTGTCGGCGAGGACGAGCCGCGCGCGCACGACGTCGCTGACGGACCCGGCCGTCTCGATGCTCACGGGGCTGCCGGCGTTGCAGGCCAGCCAGCTCTTCGCCAGCGCGTTCGTCCGTGTCCTGGCCGAGGGAGGGGCGCTGTCGGCGAGGCGCAGCACCGCCGCCTGCAGCTGGACGCCGACGTCGCCGTCCTCCGACTCCGCCCGCGCGGTCTCGCGGCCGCGGACCGTCGACATCACGGCGCCGCACCAGGTGACGGGGGCGAAGGAGGAGGCGAGCCGGTCGTACACGCCGAGCCCCTCCGGGCTCGTGATCTCCCAGCGGGAGCCGTCGAGCAACGCGTAGAGGTCGTCGAGGGTGTCGAGCATCGAGAGCCCGTACCCGCCGCTGTAGGCGAAGACGCTGTGCTGCACGAAGGAGCCGTCGGCGTGGAAGCCGTCGCCGAACGCCACCGTCCGCAGCGCCGGGTCGATGCCGGCGGCCGCCTCCGCGATCTTCGCAGGCTGCTTCAGCAGCACCGCCCGCCCGGCGATGACCGCCGCCGTCCAGACGCGGTTGGCGCCGGTCCGGGTGACGGTGTCGGCGAAGCGCGTCGAGGCCGACAGGTAGGCCTGCACCTGCGCCGCCGAGAGGTCGGGGTAGAGGAGGGCGGTGATGCTGTTCAGCTCGAGCGGGATGCCGATCTGCTGCTCCCACCAGCGGGAGGTGCCGGTGGTGGAGCGGTTGTAGCGGTTCGCCGAGAGCCAGTCGGCGGTCGTGACGACGTCGCGGAGGAGCGCCGGGTCGCCGCTGAGGGCGGTGCCGGGGGTCTTCAGCGCGGTCGCGAGGACGGTGACCCGCTTGTAGGCGGCCCACACCTCCACCGCCGAGGTGCCCGTGACCAGGTCCGGCCACGGCTCGCCGCCGTCGGTCTCGAGCGTCGACCAGTAGCCCTCGGCCTCGGCGACGAGGCGGCCCTTCGCCGCGGCGAGGCCGCCGACGCTCCCGCTTCCCGGGATCGTGCCCGTCAGATCGGCGACGAGGGCGAGGCGCATCGCGTCGTACTCGTCGCCCGCCGAGTCGACGGCGGACGCTGTCGGCGCGGTGGCGAGCGGGAGGATCAGGACGGTCACGAGCAGGAGCGCCGCAGCGAGCGGGCTCCCGCGCCGGGGCGCGTCGGATCGAGAGGGTCGGTTCGTCTCCGCGCGCGATCGGCGGAGGGGACGCGGCTGGGTGGGCACGGGCGCTCCTGAGGCGACGCCCACGAGCCTGCGGGCTTCGGGTGCTCGCGGGTCGCCGGGGGAGCGTCGGGTGAAGAGTAGGGGTCCGCTCCGTCCGGCGGCAAGAGGCGGAGGCGAGGACGGCCGGGATCGGCCACCGCCGACGCTCCCGACCGCGCGATCTGCGACAGCCGTACCCCGTGAGGGGTACAGAGGCGCCGAAGGTCCCCCACCCGTCAAGCGGGGCGATACGGTCGGAGGTGCGTGTGCGCTCCGGGGAGTCCCGGCGCGGCGCGCAGGGGGAAGGGGGCACGGATGATCGAGGCCGAGCAGGATCCGCGGCTGGTGGCGCTCGAGGCGCTCGAGATGATGGGGTCGGCTCCGGAGGAGCGCTTCGACCGGATCACGCGGATGGCCGAGGAGCTCTTCCGCGTGCCCGTGGCCGAGATCCACTTCCTCGACGACACCACGCTGTTCACGAAGTCCCCGCAGCGTCCGGACGCCGTGCTCGCGTACCCGCGCGCCGGCACCTTCTGCGACGCGACGCTCGAGAAGCGCACCACCTTCGTCGTGCCGGACCTCGGTGCCGACGAGGCGTGGGCCGGGCACGAGCACGTCGCGGGGTACCCGCACGTCCGCTTCTACGCCGGGCGGCCGCTGTCGGTCGAGGGCGACCTGCAGCTGGGCACCCTCTGCCTCATCGACTTCGTGCCCCGGAGCCTCACCCCGGACGAGCGGCAGCTGCTCGAGGAGTTCGGCGAGTGGGTCGAGCGGGAGCTGCGCGACACGGCGGAGCGCGACCGCGCCGCCGACATGCAGACGCAGATGGCTCCCTCCTCCCTCCACCACCCCGCCGGCTACGAGCTCTCGGGGCTCTCGCTGCCGCGGTGGACGATCACCGGCGACTTCTACAGCTGGCGCGGCGACGACGAGACGGTCGACCTGACCCTCGTGGACGTGATGGGCAAGGGGACGGCGGCGGCGATCGTGGCCGCGTCGATCCGCTCCGCGTTCCGGGCGCGCCTGGGCGGCGACCCCGACGCGGTCGTCAGCGCGGTGAGCGCCCAGCTGCACGACGACTTCACGGCCACCGAGACCTTCGCGACCCTCTTCCACGGGCGCCTCGACACCGCGTCCGGCCGGATCGACTTCGTCGACGCGGGCCACGGGCTCACCGTCCTCCTCCGCGCCGACGGCTCGTTCCAGCGGCTCGCGGCACTGGGCCTCCCGCTGGGCATCGCGGAGGACGGCGGCTGGATCACCCAGACCGTGGAGCTCGCGGTCGGCGACTCGCTCCTGGCCTTCACCGACGGCGTCCTCGACCTCTACGACGGGACGCTGCAGTCCCTGGCGCGCGCGGTCGACCTCGCCCGCGACTCCGCCGACACCGCCGCGTTCCTGCAGGCGCTGAGGGCGCTCGCCGCCTCCGGCTCCGCGTCCGACGACATCACCGCCCTCGTGCTGACCCGCACGGGCGCCGACCGCTCCGCCGAGAAGGACCCCGCATGACGTTCACGACCGAGACGACCGCCCCCGACATCGCCGTGCTGCGGGGGGAGGGGCGGCTCAACGCGGCCTCGGCTCCGGAGCTGCGCTCGGCCGTCCGCCGGGCGATCGACGAGGGCAGCCCCCGCATCGTCGTCGAGCTCAGCGCGGTGACGTTCATGGACTCCTCCGGCCTCGGCGCCCTGGTCGGCGCTCTCAAGACCGCGCGGCAGGCGGGCGGTGACCTGCGGATCGCGGCGCCCAGCGAGCAGGTCGTGATGGTGCTGCAGCTGTCCAATCTGGACCGGGTGCTCACCCTCTTCGACACGGCCGGCGACGCGTACCGTGACTGAGCGCAGCGTCGGGTTCCGCACGCCCCCGGACGACAGCGAGGTCGTCCACGAGATGCTCGCCGAGCTCTGGGGCGAGCGCCCGGACCTGCCGACCCGCGACCGCATGGCCGTCGAGACGGCGCTGGTCGAGCTGGTCGACAACGTCATCCAGCACGCGACGTCGACGACGACGATCGTCTGCCGCCTCGTCGTGCGCGTCGAGGGAGACGCGATCCACGCGGAGCTGGTCGACACGGCCGATCCGCCGGACATCGGCACGGGGCCGCGGGAGATGCCGGACGTCTTCGCCGAGTCGGGCCGCGGGCTCGCCCTCATCCAGGCGCTGACGACCACGTTCGAGCACGAGCGCTCCGAGGGGCGCAACGTCTGGACCCTGACCCGGGCGCTGGACTCCTAGCGACTGGCGCGGATCAGCGGATCGTGTGCGCGGTGATGACCGCGGCGGCACGCGCCAGGTCGTCCGCCATGCCGTTCAGCCCGGGGGAGGCCTTCAGCACCTCCGCGCTGACCTCGTCGTAGCGCTCGTCCACCTGCGCGAGCAGCTGCTCCCCGGAGTCGGTGAGGCGCAGGAGGACGCTGCGGCGGTCCTGCGGGTTGGCGAGCCTGTCGACGTGGCCGGCGGTCGCCAGCCGGTCGAGGAGCGCGGTCACGGCGCCCGTCGAGAGGGAGAGCTCGAGACCCAGCCACTTCGGCGTGAGGTCGGGCGACTCGCCGAGCACCTCGAGCGCGGTGAGCTCCGAGATGCCCACGCCCACGCCCGCGGCGATGCTCGCGCGGAGGTGCCGCTGCGCGTTCTCGAGCAGGCGGAGCGACTGCCGCAGCTGCACGGCGGGCGCGTCCTGGTCGACGTCGCGCGGGGTCGGTCTCTCGGTGGTCATTCGTCCTTCTCGGGGTAGGGCTGGGGTCATCGTACGGGTCGCCCTCGGGGGTCCCGGCCTGTCACCCGGACAGGGGGTGAAAGAACGATTGCAATGTATCTTTGCCATCAAGTAACTTAGCGGTCAATCGAGTTCGGCGGAACACCAGCCGGACCCTCCCCCTTCAGCATCAGCCCGCCCCACCCGATCAGGAGTCCTGCCATGTCGACCCACACCGCCAAGTCCAAGCGCGTCCGCTTCGCTCCCCTCGCCATCGCGACGAGCATCGCCGCCGCCGCTCTCCTCTCCGTTTCGATGTCCGGCACCCTGTCCGGCTTCGTCGCGAGCATCTCCAACACCGGCAACACCGCCGCCTCCGGCTCGCTCGTCATGGAGGAGAAGTCGACCGGCGCCAGCCCCATCACCTGCCTCAGCACCGACGGCGGCTCGATCAGCACCAACACCGCGACCTGCGCGACCATCAACAAGTTCGGCGGATCGACCACGATGGTCCCCGGCCAGACCGTCACCACCGCGATCACGCTGAAGAACACCGGCACCGTCGCCGCCAACACCTTCACGCTGACTCCCGGCGCCACCTGCTCGCAGAGCAACAACGTCGCGGCCGGCGCCTCCGGCTCCGCCACCGACTTCTGCGGCAAGCTCAACGTCGTGATCACCTCCGGCGGGACCACCGTCTTCACGGGCACCGCCGCGACCCTCGCCGGCTCCGCCGTCAAGACCCTCAACACCGCCCCGGTCACCCCCGGCACCTCCACCCCCTTCTCCATCGCCGTGACCCTCGACTCGTCGGCCACCAACGCCTACCAGGGCCTGTCCGCCTCGCTCCCGCTCACCTGGACCTTCGCGAGCTGATCCCCTCTCCACCCGGCCCGGAGCGCCCCCGCGCGACGGGCCGGGGGAGGAGCGTCCCGCAGTGCTCCTCCTGCACCGCCCCCGAGAATCCCCCTCTCCCCCCGAGAACCGCGCCCCCCGGCGCACACCCCCGAGAATCCCCACCC
>NZ_PSWD01000020.1:0-58081 GCF_002931705.1 Rathayibacter sp. AY1C5 | reverse complement strand
GCCGTGGCGCGGCCGATCCGACAGGACGCCCGTGTCCACCAGCCCCCGCCCCACCCTCTTCGCCCTGCCCGGACTCGGGCTCGACGGCCGCGCCTTCGACGCGCTCGGCCGCGAGCTCGCCGACGTCGCGGACCTCGTCGCGCTCGACCTGCCCGGTGGATCCGGGACCTCGCTCGAGGAGATGACCGCTGCCACGATCCGCCGGATCCGCGAGCACGGCTCCTCCCGCTGGCTGCTCCTCGGGCACAGCATGGGCGGGAAGATCGCCTCGCTCGTGGCCTCCCGCACGGTCACCGGCCGCTCGGGCCTGTTCGGGCTCGCGGGCGTCGTGCTCCTCGCCGGGTCGCCGCTCTCGCCCGAGCCGATGGAGGAGGAGCGCCGCTCGACCATGCTCGGCTGGGTCGACGACGGGCACCTCGACGAGGCGCAGGCGCGCGAGTTCGTCGACCAGAACGTCGGCTCGCCGCTGCCCGCCGACGCCGACGCGGAGGTGCTGGCCGAGCTGCGCCGCTACTCCCCCGAGGGCTGGCGCGACTGGCTCGAGCACGGCAGCCGCGAGGACCGCACCGGAGAGGCCGCCCTCGGGGCCGTGCCCGCGCTCCTGATCGCGGGCGGAGAGGACGGCGACCTCGGCGCCGACGCGCAGCGCCGCCTCAACGGCTCCCTCTACTCCCGCGCCCGGCTGCTCACGCTCGCCGGGGCGGGCCACCTGCTGCCGTTCGAGCGCCCGGTCGAGGTGGCCGCGGCGATCCGCCGGTTCTGGGAGGAGGCCGGCACGGCGCCGTCGGTCCCGGCCGACGTCGGCGCAGCCATCGCCTCCGCCCGCACCTCCACGCGGGTGCGCGGGCTGCTGGCCGTGCGCGCGCTCGCCGACGACCCGGAGTACGCGCCGCGCGCCCTGACCGTCGCCCAGCTCGCGGAGCTGCGCGCGATCGCCGACCGGGTCGTCCCGCAGGAGGGCGGCCGGATCGACCTGGCCGCACGGGTGGACACGCAGCTCGCGAACGGCGAGGGCGACGGCTGGCGCAACGCCGACCTGCCGGCCGACCCGATCGCCTACGGTCTGGCGCTCGACACCCTCCGGGGCTTCGCCGGCCTCGGCCCCGCCGAGCAGGACGCGCGCCTCACCGCGATCGCCGACGGCTCCGCGGAGCTCGGCGACCGCTCGGCCGGCGGGCTCGGTGCCGAGCAGCTGACCGCCTGGTTCGAGGACTGCCGCGTCGACCTCGTGAAGCAGTGGCTGGCGCACCCCGCGTCGATGGCGCGGATCGGCTACGACGGCTACGCCAGCGGCGGCGACACGCTGCCGCTCGTGACGGGCTTCCGCCTGCTCGGCGCCGACGACCGCGAGACCTGGGAACCGACGACGAGGAGTCACCGATGAACACGACCGGCATGCGCCGCTTCCCGCTCGACGAGACGGTCGACGCCGTCGTGATCGGCACCGGGGCAGGCGGAGCGCCCCTGCTCTCGGTGCTCGCCGCTCGAGGGCTGCGGGTCGTCGCCCTCGAGGCCGGGCCGCACTTAGATCCGCTCGGCCACACCGCCGACGAGACGGCGGCCGTCGAGATCAACTGGATGGAGGAGCGCCTCAGCGGAGGCGAGACCCCCACCGCCTTCGGGCAGAACAACAGCGGCCGCGGGGTCGGCGGCTCGACGCTGCACTGGGGAGCGTTCACGCCCCGCCCCGACCCGCGCGACCTGCGGCTCCGGAGCGACTCCGGCGTCGGCCGCGACTGGCCGATCGGGCACGCCGAGCTCACCGCGTACATCGAGAAGGTGGAGGCGACGATCGGAGTGGCGGGCCCGGCCGAGTACCCGTGGGACCCGTCGCGCCGCTACCTGCAGGGCCCGCTCGCGCGGAACGCCTCGGCCGACATGATGCTGCGCGGCTGCGCGGCGATCGGGATGCGCGCGACCGACGCGCCCGCCGCCGTGCTCAGCGGCCCGCGGGACGACGGCCGGCCCTCCTGCGTCAACTGCGGCCAGTGCCATCAGGGCTGCCGGACCGGCGCGAAGACGAGCATGGACGTGACCTACCTGCCGGAGGCGGTGCGGGCCGGTGCCGAGATCCGGGCCGACTCGTTCGTGCACGGGATCGAGCTGGACGCCGCGGGACGCGTGTGCGCCGTGGTCTACACGAGCGGCGGAGTGGAGCACCGGCAGCGCTGCTCCGCCCTGTTCCTCTGCGCGGGCGGCGTCGAGACGCCCCGGCTCCTCCTGCACACCGGCATCGCGAACAGCAGCGGGCAGGTGGGCCGGAACTTCCTGGCGCACGGGGCGACCCAGGTCTGGGGCACCTTCGAGAGCGAGATGCGCGGTTACCGCGGCTACCCCTCCTCGGTGATCACCGAGGACACCGTCCGCCCGGCCGACGCGGACTTCGCGGGCGGCTACCTGATCCAGAGTCTCGGAGTGATGCCGCTGACCTACGCGACGACGCTCGCCCGCGGCGCGGGACTCTGGGGCCGCGATCTGATGGACGCGCTCGACGGATACCGCTTCGCGGCGGGCGTCGGGATCAACGCGGAGTGCCTGCCCGCCGACGGCAATCGGCTGGAGCTGACCGACGAGCTGGACGAGCACGGGGTGCCGAAGGCGCGCATCACGTTCTCGGCGGGCGCCAACGAGGAGGCGATCGACCGGCACGCGATCCGGACGATGACCGCGATCGTGGAGGCGGCCGGCGCGACGAGCACGCGGGTGATGGCGCGCACGGCGCACACGCTCGGCACCGTGCGGATGGGCACCGACGCGGGCGACGCCGTGATCGACGCGGACGGCCGCAGCTTCGACGTGCCGAACCTCTGGGTGTGCGACAACTCGGTGTTCCCGAGCGCGCTGATCGCGAACCCGGCGCTCGCGACGATGGCGCTCTCGCTGCGGACGGCGGACCGCTTCCTGGCGGCGTAGCGTCGCGGCTGCGGGGCGGCTGCGGGGCGGGAGGACGGGCGAGGTGCTCCTGCGCGTCGCCGACTGACCGCGAGGGCGTGCCCGGACTGCGCGCCTGGACTGCGCACCCCGCCGTATCAGCCGTGGGGCGGTGCGGGGCGCCAGCGCAGTCCCGAGTCGCGCTGCCCGAACGGCGGGCCGCGACGGCGCGTGACGGCGGTTCGGCGCGCGCTGAGCTGCCGAGGTGCCGAGGAGCCGAGGTGCCGAGGAGCCGAGGTGCTGCATCGTGGTGGCCGAACGGCGGCATGGCGAACGGCGGCGGCACGGCCCTGGTGTCGGCACGGCGTCAGGCGACGGTGCGGCCCCGGTGACGGTCCGCGCCTCAGCGGCGGTGGTACGGCGGTGGTGCGGCGGGGCGGCCGCGTGAACCCGAGCGAAGGCGCAGATCCGAGCGGCAGTGGCGCGGCGGGAGGGCGCTGAGCACTCGCCCCCGAGCGACAGCACGGCCCGATCACCAGTGCGAACCCGCGCCATGGGCCGAACCCGCCCGACAGCCGATTCCCTCAGGGGTGCACGGCAGCACGGCAGCACGGCAGCACGGCAGCACGGCAGCACGGCAGCACGGCAGCACGGCAGCGTGTCAGAACGGCAGCGTGTCAGAACGGCGGCGGCCGGTCCTCGAACCTCGGGGTCGCGGGTGGGCCTGGACGGAGCCGTTCCTCGAGGCCCGGCGGGCGCGTGGTGATGCGGCGGCCGGTGGGGGTGGTCCAGTCGGCGGTGCCGTCGGGGTGGAGGACGTAGGTCCAGCGGTCGCCGTGCCGCACGTGGTGGTGGGCGACGCAGAGGCTGGCGAGGTTGCCGGGGTCGGTGCCGCCGCCGTTTCGCCACTCGACGACGTGGTCGGCCTCGGCGCTCGCGGCGGAGCGGGTGCAGCCGGGGAAGCGGCAGATCACGTCGCGGAGCTGGAGGAGGAGCCGCAGCTCGCGGTGCGGCAGTCGGCGTGTGCGCCCGACCGAGAGGACGGCGCCCGTCCGGGGCTCGGTCAGCACGCGGGTGACGGTCGCGGGGACGAGGCTCCGGGCGACGTCTGCGGGGATCGGGCCGTAGCCGTCGAGCTCGGCGGAGGCGTCGTCGGCGCCGGACGCGGTGCTCGCCGACAGGGTGACCCGCACCTCGGCGCGCACGCCGGTGACGAGGGTCGGAACGGGCCGATCGGCACCGACCGAGTCGGGCACCGTGTCGATGACGTCCGCCTCGCAGAGGAGGTCGGCCAGAGCGTCGGCTCGCAGCTGGGCGAGGGTCCGCTCGTCGCCCGCTCCGGAGATCACGCCTGCGGCGCCCGCACCGGTGATTCCGGCGGACTCCGCTCCGGTCGTTTCGCTGGACTCCGCTCCGCAGGAGCCCGCTTCCGCAGCGGCGAGCGGCGGCGTCCCTTCCGCCGCGTCGCGGAGGATCCGGGCGATCCGGTCGAGGCGGCTGTACGCCCCCACGGCGACCGGGGCGGGGAGGAGGGCGCAGAGCGTCGCCATGCCGTCGACCTCGGGGGTCAGCCAGACCGCGCGGTCCTCGCGGGCACGTCGGTGGCGCTCGGCGAGGGGCTGCTCGTGGAGCTCCTCCCGCAGTCGGGCCAGAGCGCGCCGCAGCTGGGTCGGCGTGGTGCGGGCCGCGAGCTCGGCCGCCCGCGTATCGAACGCGGCGCGGGAGCCCGGAGGCAGGGTGGCCGCGACGGCGCAGACGACCTGGCCCGCCTCCCACCGCAGGCGCGCCCCGGCGAGGGCGGCGCGGGTGGTCGGCAGGTCCTCGACGAGGAGGCGCGCGTGGTCGAGCTCGCGGGAGGCGACCCGCTCGGAGACTCCGAGGGCGACCGCGAACTCCGCGCGGATCGACCGCTCGGCGAGGTCGCTCGACGCGTGGGGCGCCGAGCCGCGGGCGAACGACTCCGGATGCTCGAGCGCGGCCCGGTGCCCGGCGTGCAGCTCCTCGGCCGCGGCCAGGAGCAGCGGGGACGCCGAGCGGGCCAGCGCCGCGGCTCGGTCGCCGCGAGCACGCGCCTCGCTGAGCACCGCCTCCGCTGCTGTCGACCTGCTGATCATCAGCATACGTGTATTCAATCAGCGACCACCGACACGGAAGCGACGGATCGTCACATCCGTGGAGAACCGGCGTGAGGCCCTCCTGTGGAGGGAGGGATCACCGCAGCCGACGCCGCACATCCCCGCCGTCCTCGGGGCGGCGCGCGCAGGACACCGGCGCAACACCCCGCCACACGCACCGCCACACGCCCCCCGCTCACGCGAACCGCACCGCCACACACGCCCCCGCTCACCCGAACCGCACCGCCACACGCCCCCGCTCACCCGAACCGCACCGCCTCACGCACCCCCGCACGCCCCCAGCCTCACGCGAACCGCCCCGCCACCTCCGCCAGGCACTCCCGGAACACCCGCACGGCCGGCGACGCCAGCTGCGCCTCGCGCTGGGCGGTGAAGATCGTGCGGCGGGGCGTGCCGGGCAGCTCGAGGAGGCGGCAGTCCGGCGCCTCGCCCGCCCAGACCAGGTCGGGCATCAGGGCGACGGCGTGGCCGGAGGCGGCGAGGCGGATCTGCGCCTGCAGGTCGGCGGTCTCGAAGCGGACGTCCGGCTCGAAGCCCGCGACCCGGCAGGTCTGCTCGGCGAAGTGGCGGCTCGCGGTGCCGCGCGGCTCCATCACCCAGGCGGAGTCGCGGGCCGAGGCGAGGTCGACGACGGCGGAGTCGCGGCTCACGGCGAGGCGGATCGCGTCGGTCGTCAGGTCGCTGCGCACCAGTCCGGGCAGCCAGGAGGTCGAGTGGCCGGGGTACTGCTCGGCGACGACGAGGTCGAACTCCCGCGCCCACGACGTCTCGTGCAGAGCGCCCTCCGGCTCGCGCTGCACCATCTCGATCCGCACCTCCGGGAAGCGGTCAGCGACAGCCCGGAGCGCGCCCGGCATGAGCGCGAGCGCGGCCGACTGGAACACCGCGACGCGCACCCGCCCGGTCACCGACTCCCCCGAGGCCGCGAGCGCCGCCTCCGCCCGCTCGAGCAGGGCCATCACCTCGCCGGCCGCCTCGACCAGGATCTCGGCCTGGGGCGTCAGCTGCACGCGCCGGCCCGCCTTCCGCAGCAGCTCGACGCCGGCCTCGCGCTCGAGCACGGCGAGCTGCTGCGAGACGGCGGAGGGACTGTAGGCGAGGGCCTCGGCCGCGGCGGCGAGAGTGCCGCGGATGGCCACCTCGCGGAGCAGGACCAGGCGGCGGACATCGAGCACGGCGTCTCTCCGATCGTTCAGCTGAGCTGACCGGTACCGGTAAGGAACGGTCGCTTCTGCTCAACGGTAGTCGGTCGAATACTGAAGGCACCGCCTCTCAGAGCAGAAGGACCGCACCATGACGGATCTCGCCAGCCCCGCTCCCGCCACCGGCCCCGCCACCGACGGCCCGTCCGCCGATTCGATCGATCCCCGTCTGGTCGACGAGAGCGTCGCGCTGGTGCGGCGCTGGCTGCGCGAGGCGTCCGCGATCCCGATCGACGCCTCCGGGGCGCAGCTGGCGGGCGTGCTGAAGGACCCGGCCGGCCTGGACTTCACGGTCGGCTTCGTCGACGGCGTCGTCCGCCCCGAGGACACCCGCGTCGCGGCGGCGGCGCTGAAGGCGATCGCGGGCGGCGTGCCGTCCTTCCTCCCGGCTCCGATGCGCGGCGCGGTCGCCCTCGGCGGCGTCCTGGCGCCGCTCCTCCCGGACGTCGTGGTGCCGATCGCGCGCCGGGTGCTGCGACGGATGGTCGGCCACCTGATCATCGACGCGACCGACTCGCGCCTGGGCCCGGCCATCGCCGCGATCCGCCGCGACGGCGTCCGGCTCAACATGAACCTGCTCGGCGAGGCCGTCCTCGGCCGCGAGGAGGCCCACCGCCGCCTGGAGGGGACGCACCGGCTCCTCGCCCGCGACGACGTCGACTACGTCTCGATCAAGGTCTCCTCGAGCACCGCCCCGCACAACCCGTGGGCCTTCGACGCCGCGGTCGACGACATCGTCGAGGAGCTGGCGCCGCTGTTCGCCCGGGCCGCCGCGTCCTCGCCGCAAAAGTTCATCAACCTCGACATGGAGGAGTACAAGGACCTCGACCTCACCATCGCGGTCTTCACCCGCATCCTCGACCGGCCGGAGTTCCTCGGCCTCGAGGCCGGCATCGTGCTGCAGGCCTACCTGCCGGACGCGCTCTCGGCGATGATCCGCCTGCAGGAGTGGAGCGCCGCCCGCCGGGCCCGCGGCGGCGCCGGCATCAAGGTGCGCCTGGTCAAGGGCGCGAACCTGCCGATGGAGCAGGTCGAGGCCTCGGTCCACGGCTGGCCGCTGGCGACCTGGAGCAGCAAGCAGGACTCCGACACGAACTACAAGCGCGTCGTCGACTACGCGCTGCACCCGGAGCGGATCCGCAACGTGCGGGTCGGCGTCGCCGGGCACAACCTCTTCGACGTCGCGTACTCGTGGCTGCTCGCCGGCACCCGCGGCGTCCGCGAGGGGATCGAGTACGAGATGCTCCTCGGCATGGCCCAGGGCCAGGCGGAGGCGGTGCGCCGCACGGTCGGCTCGCTCCTGCTCTACACGCCGGTCGTCGCGCCGGCCGAGTTCGACGTGGCGATCGCGTACCTGATCCGCCGGCTGGAGGAGGGCGCGTCGAGCCAGAACTTCATGTCGGCCGTCTTCGAGCTCGAGGCCGACCCGGCGCTCTTCGCGCGGGAGGAGGAGCGGTTCCGCGCCTCCGTCGCCGCCCTCGACGGGGCCGTCCCCCCGGCGCACCGCGTGCCCGACCGGTTCGCCGCGAGCGGCCGTCCGGGACCGGGCGACTTCCGCAGCACCCCCGACACCGACCCGTCCGTCGCCGCGAACCGCGAGTGGGCGCAGGCGATCCTCGCGCGCGTCCCCTCCTCCCGGGCCGGCGCCGACGCGATCGAGGCCGCCACGATCGGCACCCTCGACGAGCTGGAGTCGGTGCTCTCCGGCGCCCGCGGCAGCGGCTGGAGCGACGTCCCGGCCGAGGAGCGCGCCCGCATCCTGCACCGCGCCGGCGACGAGCTGGAGGCGCGCCGCGCCGAGCTGCTCGAGGTCATGGCGGCCGAGGGCGGCAAGACCCTCGACCAGGGCGACCCCGAGGTCTCGGAGGCCGTGGACTTCGCCCACTACTACGCCGAGCGCGCCCTCGAGCTCGACGCGGTCGACGGCGCCCGCTTCCACCCGGCCGCGCTGACCCTGGTCGCTCCGCCGTGGAACTTCCCGGTCGCGATCCCGGCCGGCGGCGTCCTCGCGGCGCTCGCGGCCGGCTCCGCCGTGGTGCTCAAGCCCGCCGGACCGACCGCGCGCTGCGGCGCGGTGGTGGCCGAGGCGCTGTGGGCGGCGGGCGTGCCCCGCGAGGCCCTGCGCCTGCTCCGCCTGCCGGAGGAGGAGCTGGGGCGCGACCTGATCGCCTCCCCGCAGGTCGACCGCGTGATCCTCACCGGCGCCTACGAGACGGCGGAGCTGTTCCGCTCCTTCCGGAACGACCTCCCGCTACTCGCCGAGACGAGCGGCAAGAACGCGATCGTGGTCACCCCCTCGGCCGACCTCGACCTGGCGGTGAAGGACGTCGTGGCGAGCGCCTTCGGGCACGCGGGCCAGAAGTGCTCCGCAGCCTCGCTCGTGGTGCTGGTCGGCTCCGTCGCGCGCTCGAAGCGGTTCCGTGCGCAGCTGCTCGACGCGGTCTCCTCCCTCACGGTCGGCTACCCGACCGACCCCGCGACGCGGATGGGGCCGGTGATCGAACCCGCCGGCGGCAAGCTGCTGCGCGGCCTGACCCGGCTCGGCGCCGGTGAGACCTGGCTGCTGCAGCCGCGGAGCCTCGACGACTCCGGACGCCTGTGGAGCCCCGGCGTCCGCGACGGCGTGCGCCGCGGCTCCGAGTTCCACCGCACCGAGTACTTCGGGCCGATCCTCGGGATCATGACGGCGGCGACCCTCGACGAGGCGATCGCGATCGTCAACGAGGTCGACTACGGGCTCACCTCGGGCCTGCACGCGCTCGACCCGGAGGAGATCGGCACCTGGCTCGACGGGATCGAGGCGGGCAACCTCTACGTGAACCGCGGGATCACCGGGGCGATCGTGCAGCGCCAGCCGTTCGGCGGCTGGAAGAAGTCGGCGGTCGGCCCGGGCACCAAGGCGGGCGGGCCGGACTACCTGCTCGGCCTGGGCTCGTGGACCGCGGCGTCGTCGGAGGCGACCGCTCCGGTCGTCGGACCGGCCGCCCGCCTGCTCGCCGCGTCGCGCGCGGAGCTCCCGGCGGAGGAGCACGCCGCGGTGGAACGGACGGCGCGCAGCTGCGCGGCGGCGCGGGCCGCGAGCGCTCCTCGTGACGTGACGGGGCTGGAGGCGGAGCGCAACGTCTTCCGCCGCCTGCCCTACGACTCCGCCGTGCTGGTGCGTTTGGCCGCCGGGGAGCCGCTGGGCTCGCTCGTGCGGGTGGCCGTCGCGGCGGCGACCGCGCAGGCACGGGTGGTCGTCTCGAGCGCCGTGGCGCTGCCTCCGCAGCTCGCCGCCGGTCTCGACGAGGCGGCCGGCGCCGTCGTGGTCGAGGACGACGCGGCGTGGGAGGCGCGGGTGCGCGCCCACGGCGCCGGACGGGTGCGCCTGCTGGGCGCGTCCGCCGCGACGGTGACGGCCGTGACGGGCGGGCGCCCCGACCTCGCGGTCTACGCCGGCCCGGCGACCGAGGCGGGCCGGCTGGAGCTGCTGCCGTTCCTCCGCGAGCAGGCCGTGTCGATCACGGCCCACCGCTTCGGCACGCCGGACCATCTCACGGACGGGCTGCTCTGACCGGCGCGATCCGACCGGCGTGATCCGACCGCCCGCCGCGGGATCCCGCTCCGGTGAACCCGCTCCGGCGTGTCGACTACCGGAGCGGCGTCTCGCGGAGAGGGCGACGGAGGAACGACCGGGCGGAGAGGGGTCAGCCGCAGGCCGCACGTCAGTCCGCGTCAGCTCCGCGGCGGGTCCGCAGGGGTGGAGCGCGCGTCGTTGCTGGCGCGCGGGCCCTCCGGGAGGAGCGCGGCGCGTCCCACGCCCGATCGACGGCGGCGGCCGGGGTCAGCAGGATGTGCGCATGACCCGCCAGGAGAACGGCCGGCGCACCGCCGCGCCCGCCCGCGCGCCAGGCCCGCGCACGCGCCCGACCGTCGGCTCCGCCTTCGACCAGCGGTCGAACAGCATCAACGCCCTGCGGCTCGGGCTGGCGGTCCTCGTCATCGTGTCGCACTCCTTCCCCCTCGGCGGCTACGGCGACGACCCCGGGTTCGGCGGCTCCACCCTCGGCGCCTGGGCGGTCGGCGGGTTCTTCGCCACCTCCGGCTTCCTGATCACCGCGAGCCGGCTGCGCTCGCGATCCCTGGTCGACTTCCTCTGGCGGCGCTTCCTCCGCATCTATCCCGCCTTCCTCGTCTCGCTCCTGGTCGTGGCCTTCGTCGCCGCACCGCTCGCGTCGCTCCTCCTCGGAGCCGGCGAGTACAGCGCGGCCGGGGCGGTGCGCTTCGTGGTCGCCAATGCGGCCCTCTACATCCGGGAGTACGGCATCGCGGGGATGCTCGGCTCCGTGCCCTACCCGGGCGCGTGGAACGGCTCGCTCTGGAGCCTGTTCTACGAGTTCGTCAGCTACGTCGTGATCGGCCTGCTCGTCTCCCTGGCGCCCGCGCGCTGGGTGCGCCCCCTCGTGGTCGCGGGATTCGCTGGCCTCACCCTCGTCGCGGCGGTGCTCGCGACGGACCTCGTCCCGTTCCCGGCGCCCCTCAACCAGACGGTGACGCTCGTCGGGTACTTCCTCGCCGGCGCGCTCGTGCACCTGTACCGCGACCGCCTCCCCCTGACGGGCGCGCTCACCGCCGTCGCGGCCGTGCTGCTCGTCCTCGTGATCGCGACCGGCCTCTACCGCGTGCTCGCCGGCCTCCCCCTCGCCTATCTGATGGTCGCGCTCGGCGCCCGGCTCCCCCTGCGTCGAGTGGGCGCGACCCACGACGTCTCCTACGGGATGTACATCTACGCGTTCCCCGTGCAGCAGCTGCTCTCGCTGGCGATCGTCGGAGCCGGAGCCGACGTGCCGCTCTGGGCGTACATCGCGCTCTCGGTCGCGGCGACGGTCCCCCTCGCGTGGGCGAGCTGGCTGCTGGTCGAGCGCCCCGCGATGCGGCTGAAGCGCCTCACCGCCCGGGCTCCCGTCGACGTCGAGGGCCACGTCCTGCGCTGAGGCCCCGAGCCAAGAGCCCGGAGCCGTGACCCTGCAGCCGTCCTCGCACATCCGCCTGCCCGCAGCCGTCCATGCCCGGTCGCGCCCCCGGAGCCGCCCGCCCGCAGCCCCCGCCGGTACCCGCGAGCCCCGCGCAGCCGCCGGACTCCGACTCTCCGCGTCAGCCGTCCCAGCCGCCGGGGAGGTCGCGGACCACCCGCCAGCGCGGGTCGAGCTGCGTCGCCGCCCCTCCGTTCCACGCGCGGCTGTGGAACCACGGCGCGATCACGTCGGCGCCGCCGTGCACGTGGTCGCCGAGATGCGCGCCCCAGTACGAGAAGGTCGAGTTCGTCAGCACCAGGCGGCGGGACGCGGCCAGCAGGGCGAGCTGCTGCGGCACCGGCGTCCCCGCCCCCGGGAAGCGCACCTCGAGGCCCTCGAGGACGCGGGCCAGCTTCACCCGGCACCAGTCGAGGTCGTCCGACACGATCAGGACGCTGCGCACGGGCTCCCGCTCGCGGGCCAGGGCGAGCGCCGCGTCGACGTACTCGACCACGTCGAAGGAGTAGCGGCCGCGGAAGGCCGGGACGCTGTAGTAGTCGCCGCGCCGGATGTTCAGGGTGAGGTCCGCCTCCGGTCGCGCCGCCGCCACCAGAGCGGTGAAGGGGCCGCCGGGCGGGAGCAGCATCGTCGCGACGAAGTCCGCCAGCTCGTCCGCTGTGAACTCCACGCCGAGCTCCTGGTGGACGCTCCCGAGCTCGCGGGGGCTGAAGAACGACATCTCCGCCGGGGGCACCACGAGCTCCTCGAGGACCCGCGGGAAGACCTCCGCCCACTCCGCGGTCCTCCGCGTCGCGCGCACCGCGGTCGGCACCCCGCGGCTCCGGCGGGCGTGGGCCTGCAGCCAGAAGTAGGCGAGGTTCCCGACCCCGAACGACTCGCCGGGCAGCAGCACCGTCGTGCCCCGTCGGCGGAGGGGCGCCAGCAGCGCCGAGCGGACGTCGCCGCGCGTCACCACCGGGGGCCTCCCCCGCTCACGAGAGCTCTCCGAGCGCCACGAGCTGGGCGAAGCCGGGGTGCGCGGCCCGCACCTCCTCGAAGGTGCCGGCCCCCTCGATCCGGCCGCCGTCGAGGAAGAGCAGCCGGTCGGCGCCGCGCACGGTCGAGAGCCGGTGGGCGACCACGAGGACGGTCATGCTGCCGTGCAGCTCGGCGACGGCCCGCGAGATCTCGTGCTCCGTGCGGTTGTCGAGCGCCGACGTCGCCTCGTCGAGGACGAGGACGGAGGGGCG
The DNA here is from genome assembly GCF_002931705.1 of Rathayibacter sp. AY1C5. NCBI lineage: Bacteria > Bacillati > Actinomycetota > Actinomycetes > Micrococcales > Microbacteriaceae > Rathayibacter > Rathayibacter sp. AY1C5. Next base: position 45,629 of record NZ_PSWD01000020.1, on the reverse strand, counting down.
CCGGTACAGCGCCCGGGCGAGGCCGAGCCGCTGGCGCTGGCCGCCGGAGAGGCGGACGCCGCGCTCGCCCACGCGGGTGTCCAGACCCTGCGGCAGCCCGCTGACGAACTCCTCGAGCTGCGCCGTCCGCAGCACCTCGCGCACGCGCTCGTGGTCGACCTCGGCCGCCGGCACCCCGAAGGCGACGTTCGCGGCGACGGTCGCGTCCAGGAGGAACACGTCCTGCGGCACCACGCCGAGCCCCGCGTACCAGGCCGCCGGGTCCTCGTCGATCGGCCGCCCGCCGCAGAGGATCCGGCCGCTCGTGGGCGGGAGCAGGCCGAGGACCAGGTCGAGGAGGGTGCTCTTGCCGGCGCCGCTGGATCCGACGAAGGCGGTCGTGGCGTTCCGCTGGATCACCAGGGAGACGTCCCGCACCACGTCCACGTCGGAGTCGGCGTAGCGGTACGTGACGTGCTCGAGCGCGATGTCGCCGGAGTAGCGGCCGCCCGGCCCGGGCCTCTCGTCGTGCGCCCCCTCGGAGGCGAGCTCCTCGGCCGCCTCGGAGACGATCCGCAGGCCCGCCTGGCCGCTGCGCACGATCGCGAAGGTGGCCGAGACGCGGTTGAGGGTCGGCAGGGCGCGGAGGGAGGCGGCCGCGAAGACGCCCAGGACGGAGAGCGCCTCGGCGCCGGAGCCGGTGGCGACCAGGATCCCCGAGACGCCCACGACGGCGACGACGAAGCCGATCTCGAGCAGGTACTTCGGCAGCTCCGAGACGAGCGAGAGGGAGCGCAGAGCCTGGGCGCTGCGGCGCTTGGCCCCGCTGAAGCCGGCGACCAGGCTCGCCGCGCTCGAGGTGAGGCGCGCCTCGCGGAACCCGTCGAGCGAGGGGAGCAGGAACTGCCACGACTCCAGCGCCGCCTCCGCCATCTCCTCGCCGATCCGGCCCTGCCGCCGCCGCAGGAGGGCCTGGACGCCGCCGAGCAGCACCGCGAAGAAGACGGCCGCGAACAGGGTCGCGACCGGCGAGGCGACCAGCAGGATCGCCACGATCGCGACGAGCACCAGCAGATCGGAGGCGATGCCGATCACGCCGAGCAGCACGCCGGCCGCCTGCGCGCTGGCGTCGTTGATGGTCCGGTACACCTCGGCGAGGCGCCGGGAGCGGTGGACGGCGTAGGGCGCGAGGACGTACCGCCGCAGCAGCTCCGTCGCAGCGTCGGCCGAGATCCGCGTGGTGCGGCCGAGCAGCCACCACCGGAAGACGATCGTCCCGGCGCTCTTGAGCACGAAGACGACCGCGACGAAGCCGGCGATGATCGGGAGGAGGGTCTGGACGTCCGTCGAGCCGAGGACGCCGGAGAGGACGCCGAGCGCGCCCGTGGTGGTGTCGGTCCCGGTGAGCAGCGCCATGAGCGGCACCATCGCGGCGACGCCCAGGGTGTCGAGGACCGCGAGCGCGAGGGAGCCCGCGACGGCGGCGGTGATCCAGCCCGGAGAGGCGGCGCCGGCCAGCGAGAGGAGGGTGCGCAGCCCCGGTCGCAGGGACCCGCCGCTCACGCCGCCACCCCCTCGTACACGGCGGCGATCCCGCCGCACATGGCGGCGACGTCCCGCACGGCGCGAGGAGCCGCGGCCCTCGACGCCTGCCGCTCCAGCGCCGCGGCCACCGCCTCCGGGTCGTCGGCGTCGACCAGCGAGTCCCGCTCGACGATCTCGGGGTTCCCGCCCACCGCGGAGGCGACCACGCCGATCCCGCGGGCGGCCGCGTCGAGCAGCGTGTAGGAGCAGTTCTCCCAGACCGAGAGCTGGGCGACGACGTCCGCCGCGGCGAGCGCCGCCTCCGGATCGGCGAAGCCGGGGAACGACACGGCGTCGCCGAGGCCGAGCCGCTCGGCCCGGGCGCGCAGGGTGCCGTCGAGCGGCCCCTCGCCGGCGACGGTCAGCGTGGCGCCGGGGACGCGCCGGCGCAGCACCGCGAAGGCCTCGAGCAGCGCGTCGAGGCGCTTCTCCGGCGCCAGGCGCGCGAGCGAGAGGACCCGGAGGGAGCCCGGCTCCCCCGGCTCGCGGTCGCGGGGCGCGGCGTCGACTCCGTTCAGCACGACCTGCACCGGCAGGCTCGGCCGCCACTTCTCGATCATGGTGCGGCGGGTGGCCTCCGAGACGGCGATCGCGCCGTGGAACGACCGCAGCCGCGCGTGGTGCGCCGCCGCGGTCGTCCGCGCCCGCAGTGCGGTGCGGTGGTAGACGTCGGGCCCGGCGATGCCGTGCTCCGTCGTGACGCGGCGGACCCCACGGGGCAGCGGGGTCGCCGCGGTCACGAGGTCGGCGTGGGCGAGGTGGGAGTGGACGACCGCCGGGCGGAGAGCCGCCGCGGTCGCGCGCAGGGTCGCCACGGAGGCGGCGGCACCGGCGGACACTCCGAAGCGCCCGGTCGTCACGGCCGAGCCCTGCTCCCGCAGCCGCTCGGCGAGCGCTCCCTCCGGGCAGAGCACGACGAGCCGGTGGCCGGGGATCCCGTGCCGGGCGGCGTCGAGGACGTGGCGGGCCACCCCGCCGAACTCGCCGACCGGCACCGCCCAGAGCGCGAGCGGGGTCACAGCCACTCCTCCAGCCGCTCGAGCGCGGTCCAGAAGCCCTCGCCGCTGTTGACGTGCCCCTGCCAGATCTCGGGGATGAACGGCACCCCGGGCGCCAGCTCGTCGAGCGACGCCGCGAAGTCCGGCCAGTCGATCTCGCCCTCGCCGATCTGCACCCCCTCGCCGTCGACACCCGTCGCATCGACGAGGTGCAGGTGCGCGCTGAGCGGAGCGAGCAGTGCCACCGCCTCCGAGAAGGCGAGCCCGAGGTGGTTCGCCGCGAGCTTGGTGTGCGAGGCGTCGAGGCAGAGCGGCGTGCCGGTCGCGGCCGCGAACTCGGCGGTGTCGCGCGGGTCCACGAAGAGGTTGTGGAACTGCTGCCCGCCCATGAGCCACGGGTAGGGCGGGAGGGTCTGCGCCAGCACGCGGACGCCGCTCGCGTCGATCCGCTCGAGGGCGTCGGCGACGCGCTCGTAGAGGGGAGCGCGCTGATCCGGAGCCACGTGCGCGTGCCGGGTGAAGCCGCCCATCGTGACGACCATCATCGGGTCCTCCTCCTGGCGGAACCAGCGCGCGAGGCTCCGGGTGGTCTCGACGGTGCGCTGCACCTCCGCGATCGAGCGCTCCCACACGTCGTCGTCGAAGGAGGCGAGGTCGACGAGGAAGTCGCCCGCGAACAGGTCCGGCAGGTGGGTGGTGAAGCCGGAGTCGAGGCGGCGGGTGAACACGTCGTCCGGCTCGATCTCCAGGTCGCGGTACGAGAAGTGGAACTCGAGGAAGTCGGCGTTCGACTCCGCGGCGAGCGCCGCGTGGTCGTGGTACCGCACAGGCAGGCCCCAGGGGCGGCGGAACCGGAACGGCCGGCCGGACGGCGTGCTCTCGCGCAGGTCGCCGGCGAAGAAGAACCCGCCCTCCTCGACGTCGCGGTGGAGGGCGCGGCCGAGCAGCTGCGGCAGCTCGTTGGGCTGGAGGCCCCGGCCGGGGCTGCGGACGACGACGTCGGCGGCGCGCACCACGTCCCCGATCGAGAGGTCGCGGGAGGCGACCAGCGACTTCGCGAGCGAGACGCGGTTCATCGACTCGCCCGTCGAGACCGATCGGGCGTCGCGCGTGCCGAGCGAGTCCTCGATGTCGCGGATCTCGCCGACCATGCGGCGGAACTCGTCCGGGAGCAGGGACACCGTGTGGTCGTTGCCCTCCATCCCCCGGTCGACCGTGAAGTGCTTCTCGACGATGCGGGCCCCGCGGGCGACGGCGGCGATGGGGACGTGCCAGCCCCGCTCGTGGCCGGAGTAGCCGACGACGCCGCCGCCGATCTCGGCGAGCCGGTCGAGGTAGGCGAGGTTGAGGTCGCGGTAGGGCGCCGGGTACGTCGACTGGGTGTGCAGCAGGGCGAAGGAGGTGCCGAGCGAGCGCAGCAGCGCGACCGACTCGAGGATCTCGGACTCGCGGGACATCCCGGTGCTGAGCAGCAGGGGCAGCCCCCGGGTGCCGGCGTCCTCGATCAGGCCGTGGTTGGTGAGGTCCGCCGAGGCGATCTTGAGGCCCGGGATCCCGTAGTCGACGAGGGCCTGCACGCTCGGGGCGTCCCACGGGGTGCAGAGGACGTCGATCCCGGCCTCGGCCGCGTGGTCGAAGACCCGGAGGAGCGGCTCGGCGGGCAGCGAGAAGCGGCGCAGGAGGTCGATCGTGTACTGGGCGCCGAGGTCCTCCCCCGCGGTGGCCCCGCCGGCGCGCCGGTAGAGGGAGTCGAGGTCGCGCAGCTGGAACTTCACCGCGTCGGCGCCCGCCTCGACCGCGAGGTCGACCAGCCGCCGCGCCAGATCGACCGAGCCGTTGTGGTTGTTGCCGATCTCCGCGATCAGGAAGGCCGGGTGGCCGTCGCCCACCTCGTGGCGGCCGATCCGCAGCGCCCGGTCGCCCTCGACCGCGATCGCGACGAGGTGCCCGCGATCGTCGACGAGCGGGAGGTGGCTGATCCCGTCGCGGCCGAGCCGGGCGGCGATCGCGGTGGCCGGCTCGTCCGCTCCCGCCGTGCGGACGGCGGTGTTCGCGACGGCGAGGGCCGGGACGTCGAGGGAGGCCGTCGGGTTCGCGATGATCCAGCGGCGGAAGTCGCCGTCGGACACCGACCCGCGGAGGATCCCGTGCCCGTCGACGCAGAAGACGATCCGCTGCTTGTTCGCGTTGATCTTGGCCAGCGCGGTGAGCACCGGGTCCTCGGCGAAGACGATGAACGGGGCGAGGTGCCGGTCGATGATCATGCGCCGCCTCCCGCCGACAGGCCGAGGAGGGTCTGCTCGACCACCGCGAGGTCCGCCTCGGTGTCGATGTCCCCGCCCTCCGCCTCGTCCATGACGAACAGGCCGACCCGGCCGCCGATCCGGTTGCGCTCGCGCTCGTAGACCTCGGTGCGGGTGAGGTAGAGGGACCCGGTCTCGCGGTAGAAGAAGTCGGCCTCGGCGAGGTCCTGGCGCCGCGGCCGGGCCGTGACGTCGTACTGCGGCACGGAGGCGCCCTCCTGCAGCCGCCAGAGGAACGGCGTCTGCGGGACGACGCCCACCAGCGAGTCGACCCCCGTCGAGGCGAACTGCTCGAGCGCGCGGGCGAGGGTGCCCGGGAGCCGGATCGGCGAGGTCGCCTGGAGGAGCATCACCGCGTCCGGGCGGCGCCCCAGCGCGGCCCGGTGCTCGATCGCGTGGAGCACGACGGGCTCGGTCGCCGTCTCGTCGCGCGCCAGCTCGGCGGGCCGGAGGAACGGCACGTCCGCTCCCGCCCCCTCCGCGATCGCGGCCAGCTCGGGGTCGTCGGTCGACACGAGCACGTCGAGACCGGCGGCGAGCGCCTGCTCGATGCTCCAGACCACCAGCGGGCGGCCCGCGACGGGGCGGGCGTTCTTGCGCGGGACGCCCTTCGAGCCCCCGCGCACGGGGATGACGCAGAGAACGGTCACGGGGTGCCTCCTTCGGCGATGGCGAGTGCCCGGCGGGCGACGGCGACGGCCGGCTCGACGGACGGGACGGGCGGAGCCGCGGTCGGCGTCTCCCCGCCCCAGCGCGCGAGCCGGTACCGGCTCCAGAACTCGAGCACCCAGGCGGGCGGGTCCTCGCAGACGACCCACGCGGGGATCCCGGCGGCCGCGGCCTCGAGGACCCCGGTCGAGAAGATCGAGGCGACCGGCCGGGCCTGCGCGGCGAGGTCGCCGCCGCGGAGCACCCGGATGCCGCGGCGCTCCCACCGCGCGTGCTGCCAGCGCGAGCGGCGGTCGACCTCGGCGGGGTGGGGGCGGTAGTCGGCGCCCGCCTCGCGGCAGAAGCGGGAGGCGGTGGCCGCGGCCGTCCGCCGGGGCAGCTCCGCGCCGTGCAGCTGGCCGAGGAACAGGGGCCGCTCCTCGAGCCGCTCGGGGCGCGGGCGGCGCGACGCGGTCCAGAGCAGCTGGCTGCCGACGACCTCGGTCTCCACGTCGCTGCGGCCGGAGGTCCAGAAGGCCGCGTCCTCCTCCGAGAACGCCAGCAGCGTCGCTCCGGGCGGGAGCGGCGGGGCGGAGGGGGTGAGCAGGCCGTGCTGCACGACCAGGAAGCGGGCGCCGAGGATTCCGGACCAGCGGTGGGCGGCCGCTCCCGCCGCGAGGAAGTGGCCGGTGGCGATCACGGCGCGGAGGCCCCGCAGCTCGGCGGGCGGGTCCGCCTCCGGGTCGACCGGGTGCGCCCTCCAGCGGCCCGGCAGCAGCCCGGACAGCGCGTCGCCGGCTCCGGAGGGAGCGAGGACCGCCGCGGGAGCCCCGCCGAGAGGAGCGAGCGAGGCCGCGGTCGAGGCGAGGGCGCTCGCCGTCGACGCCTCCACCGCGAGCAGGACCGCGGGCCGGTCGCCGCGCACGTGCAGCACCAGGCGGGTCGGCTCGGAGCCCCGCAGCGCCGCCCGGGCGGTGCGCAGCGGGTCGCGGCCGCGCTGCCAGCGGCGCCAGGCCTCCAGGTCGGTCGGGTGCGTCAGCGCCACAAGGCCCTCACCTCCCGCATCCGGTGCACGAAGGTGTGCTCGGCGCCGGTGCGGCGCGCGCCCGCCTCGCGGATGCGCCGCGCCCACGAGGGGTCCGCGCCCGCCCGCCGCACGTGCTCGACGAGCTGGTCGCGCTCCTCGAAGACGAGCACCTCGCTGCCCACCTCGTAGAACTCCGCCACCTCGGGCCGGTCGATCAGGGTCAGCGCCCCGACGCCCGGCGCCTCGAAGGCGCGCATCGAGAGCCCGCCGTGGCCCGCGCCGTGCAGCGCCAGGGTCGCGGTCGAGCCGGCCATCACTCCGTAGTAGCCCGCCCGCGGGACGTCGCGGCGGGCGGGGACGCCGGCCGAGCGCCAGCGGCCGGTGCGCGCCACGTCCCAGGGATGGCGCGACCACTGCCGCCCGTACGCCTCGACCGCGACCCCGCCGGCCGCGAGCTCCCGCAGCACGCGCTCGCGCTCGGGGTAGCGGGCGCCGACGAAGGTCACCGCGGAGGAGGGGCGGGGGCGGAAGGAGAGGAGGGAGTCGAAGGCGTCGGGCAGGTGCCCGGCCGGAACCCCCGCGCGGACGAGCTCGGCGACGTCGGCGACGGAGTAGCTGACGATCGACACCGCCTCCCCGGCGAGGGAGCGCAGACGGTCGACGGGGTGCCCCATGTTGCGGAGCTCGTCGTAGAGCCAGAGCACCACGGGGACGCCGGCGCGGCCGATCTCCTCCCACCAGGCGTCGCCGAGGGAGTCGCCCTTCACCACGAGGACGGCCCGGGGCCGGACGGCCCGCAGCGCCGCGATCGCGCGGTCGGTCTCGGCGCGCATCGACGAGCGCCGGAGCCGGCCCCCGGGGAGCCGGTGGCCGAGTGCGTCGCGCACGTGGCCCAGCCCGGTCGCGGCGTCGTAGCGGTGGACGACCACGTCGTCGCCCAGGTGGGCCAGCGCCGATTCGAGCGCCTCCCAGTAGCCGTGGAAGACCGGGCTCACCACGAGCACGGGCCCGCTCACCGGGACGCCGCCTCGGCGGCGGCGACGAGCCGGAGCTCGCGCCGGAGGACGGCCAGCGGGCGCACGTCGCTGCCGGCGGCGGCACGCACCGCGTTGGCGGCGAGGTTCACGGCGGAGGCGGCGCGCAGGGCCGCGGCGAGGGCGGCGGGGCGCCCGCCCCACTTGCGGGCGTAGCGCAGGCGCGAGGCGACCAGCCAGATCAGCCGGCGCGCGGGGTCGGAGGAGCCGCCTCCCGTGTGCTCGGCGACGACGGAGCCGGCGAAGACCGAGGGCACGCCGCGCTCGCGCAGCCGGCGCTGGAGGTCGACCTCCTCGCAGTTCATGTGGAAGGACTCGTCGAACCCGCCGACCGCGCGGAACTCGGCCACCGGCAGCAGCATCACGGCGCCCACCACCCAGTCCACCGGCACCGTCGCGCCCGGGGCGCACCGGGTGTCGTGGCCGACGGCGGCGTGCAGCCGCGGGCGCCAGCGCGCGAGCGGAGTGAGCCACTCCACGACGTAGTGGCGCAGCCGCGGGAAGCGCCGGCCGACCCACTGCCGCTCCCCGCCCGCGTCGACGAGGTCCGGAGCGACGACCGCGGGCAGCCACGGCCGTCCCGCCTCGAGCAGGTCTCGGAGGAAGGAGGGTCCGACGACGAGGTCGCTGTTGAGCACCAGGAGCAGCGGGTGGCGCGCCCGGGCGGCGCCCGTGTTCACCGCGGCGCCGAAGCCGCCGTTCCGCTCGCGCCGCACGACCTCCACTCCGTCGATCCCGGCCGGGAACGGGACCGGGGAGGCGTCGTCGACGACGACGATCTCGAGGGCGGGGGGCGACTCCTGGCTGCGGAGCCGCTCGACGAGGGCGAGCGCGGGCGCGGGGTCGCCGTAGTGCGGGATCACGACGCTCACCCCCTCGGCGGTCACCTCGCGACCGTCTCGGCGGCGCGGTCCCGGCGGAGCGAGCGGCGGGTGCTCCGGACGGTGGCGGCCGGGGGCTCCGCGCCGACGGGCAGAGCACCGAGAGCGGGGAGGATCACCCGGAGCAGGGCGTCGATGTCCTCGACGGCCGCCGCGGCGACGTCCGGTCCGCGCCCGAACGGGTCGGCGAAGTCGTCCTCGGCGCCGTAGGGGGCGGTGTCGTCGGCGAGCAGCCGCAGGAGCGGGACGCCGGGGGCGGCTCCCGCCAGCCGCGCCGCCCGGCGGACCGTGGTGGTGCGGCGCGCGGCGGCCGGGAAGTGGCGGGTGACCCACTCCCGCTGGCCCGCCTCGAACACCAGCACGGGATCGGTGCCGGCGAGCATCCGGCCGTCGGCCTGGCGCGCGCGGTGCCCGGCCGTGGAGAGTCCGCGGGCCCGCAGCGCATCGCTGAGCTCGGGGTCGAGCCCGCGGCCGGCCTCCGCGTGCGTTCCCGCGCTCTCGACCCGCCAGTCGGAGCCGGCGCCGAGCAGGCGCGCCGCGATCAGCTCGGCCGAGGGCGACCGGGCCACGTTCGCATGGCAGAGCAGGAGCAGGCGCCCGCTCATCGAGCCGCCCGGCGGGACGTCTGCGGAGGCAGGGCCCGCGACTCCACCGGGGCGAGCTCGGACCGGCGCGGTGCCGCCGCCGCGCGCTTGCGCCCCGTCGCCGGCTGCGGCTCGGCGTAGTACGCGTTCTTGCGGTCGTAGTAGTAGTACCCGGTGTCGCCGTCACGGGCGGTGACCATGTTGAGCACGGTGCCGAGCACGCGGGCGCGGACCTGCTGGACGATCCGCCGGGCGGCGACCACCTCGGGCCGGTGCGTCTGGTTCGAGGCGACGACGAAGACGACGCCGTCGACGACGGTCGCGACGATGGAGGCGTCGGTGACGGGCAGCACGGGCGGCGCGTCGATGATGACGAAGTAGTCCTTCGAGAGGCGCGCGACCAGGGCGCGCATCGCCTCGGAGCCGAGCATCTCGGACGGGTTCGGCGGGATGTGCCCGGCCGGGAGGGCGTAGAGGCCCGCGGTGCCGGTGGGGCGGATCGCGTCGTCCACAGGGATCTGGTGGCTGAGGACCTCGCTGAGGCCGATGGCGCCGTCGATGTCCAGCATCCGCGCCACGGAGGGCCGGCGGAGGTCCGCGTCGACCAGGAGGGTGCGCTGCCCGGACTCCGCGGTGACGCGGGCCAGTCCGGCGGCGATCGTGGACTTGCCCTCGGCCTGGTTGGCGCTGGTGATCACGACGCTGCGCGTCTCCTCGTCGACGCTGGAGAAGCGCAGGCCCGTCCGGAGCGAGCGGAACGCCTCCGCGGTGAGCGCGTCGGTGCCGCGGCGGCCGCCGGTCCGGCCCGGGCGTCCGGCCTTGGGGATGCGCCCGAGGACGCCGACGCCGAAGAGCTCGGTGAGGTCGTCGACGGTCCGCACGCGGATGTCGAGGGCCCGGCGGAGGAAGGCGAGACCGAAGCCGAGCACCAGGCCGCCCAGGGCGCCGAGCAGGATGTTCCGCACCCAGTCGGGGCTCGTCGGGGCGGCGGGCGGCTCCGCGTTCTCGAGCGGGACGACGGTGATCTGCGGTGTGCGGTCGGCGGTGGACTGCGTCTCGATGTCGGTGATGACGGCCGCCAGCGCCGCGAGCGCCCCGTTGGCCAGGGCTGCGGCGTTCTGCGCGGTCCCGGCCGCGGCGGTGACCTCGATCAGGGTGCTGCCCGGAGCGACCCTCGCGGTGAGGCGGCCGCTCAGGGCCTCTCCGCCGGGGTTCGCCTCCGGGTCGGCCTCGATCCGCTCGGAGACGGCGCTGCTCGAGATCAGCGGCAGGTAGGCGTTCGCCCGGGTCACCGCGGTCTGCGACCCGCTGATCGCATCGGCCGAGCTGCCGTCGCTCGCGGCGATCACGAATCCGGCCGAGCTCGACTCGTAGACCTTCGGAGTGAGGAACGAGAAGGCGGCCATCGCCAGGGCTCCGACGAGCACGGCGCCCACGAGGGTCCGCCAGTTCCGCCGGATGAATGCGATGAGATCGACGACAGTCACTGCGCACCTTTCTGCGTGCCGCGCATGCGCCGCACGACGATGCTGAGGTGTCGGTCACGCTAGCAATGCGGAGCGCCTTTCCCTAGGCGGTCCCCGACCCCTCGGGAGGCCCTTTCTGCGAGGATGACGACATGTCCGCGCCAGGGGGAGAGATCGTCGTCGAGAGGCGTTCCCCGCTCGTTCACGCGGCCTTTCCGATAGCACATTCCGCTCGGATACTCGATGCCGTCCTGATGGGCCTCCTGGTCTACCGGCTCCCCACCCCCTTCCTCCCGGGGAGCGTCCCGCTGGCCCAGACGGCGCTGGCCGCCCTGGTCCTCGTCAGCCTCTTCCGGCGGCCCACCCGCCGTCTCGGACGGGCCGCCTGGTACCCGTGGCTGTGCCTCGCACTGCTCGCCTTCGTCCTCGCCGGCTCGTCCTTCGACGGCCTCGACGCCCTGCGCCGGGCGGCGAACATCGCGCTCGTCATGCTCGCCGCGGGCTTCCTCGCGAGCGGGCGGATCGACGTGGTCTCGGGGCTCAAAGGACTCGCCGCGGCCCTGTCGCTGAACGCCGTGCTGTTCGTCGCGGGACTCGCCCCGGACAGCTACCAGGGCGCCCTGACCGGCTTCCTCCAGGACAAGAACGTGGCCGGTCTCGTCTACGGAGCGGCGGCGCTGCTGGTCTCGGCGCTCGGCTCGCGGCTGTGGCTGCGGATCGGCGTGCTCGCGCTCGGAGCCGCTGCGGTCGTCGCCACCGACTCCCGCACGTCGATGGCGGCCTACGCCTGCGCGCTCGTGTGGCTCGTCGCGGCGCCGTACCTGCGCCTGCTCTTCCGCGCGCTCCTCGGCGGCGGCCTCGTCCTGCTGTTCCTCTGGGCCGAGCGGAACCTGGCGACGGCGGGCGACTACGGGGTGGAGCGGGCCGGCTCCGACGCCCTGCGCGCCCGCATCCTCGACGCCTCGGTCGACAAGGTGGCGCTCTCGCCGTGGACCGGCTCCGGACTCGGCGAGGCGACCGCGCGGGTCGACGGGATCGACTGGTTCTTCCACAACTCCTACCTGGCGCTGATGGCCGAGGGCGGCGTCGTGCTGCTCGTCGGCGTCATCGGCACCGTGCTCGTGGCCGGCTTCGCGACGACGGCCGCCGGGGCCGGGAGCCGCCCGGGGCACGCGGTCGGCGCGGCGAGCATCCTGGTGCTGCTGTGTGCGACGCAGCTGGGCGAGGTGTTCTTCGCCCCGATCTCGTTCGTCGTGATCGGCGCGGGTCTCGCTCTGCTCGCGGAGCAGTCCGCCCGCGCCCGCGCTCTGCCGCCGGAGTAGCGCCTCCCGCGTCCGCCCGATCCGGCGCGGATCCGCGGGTCCGGGGCGCGGAGGTCCCGGTCGGCGGGCCCTTCCCGGTGGGGCGGAGGTCGACCGGTGTTGCCCCGGCCGACCGCTGCTCAGCCCCGGCCGCGCTCGCGGACCGCGTCGCGGAGGATGGCGCGGACGCCCGCCCACATGTGCCGCGCGTTCAGCTCGACCAGCACCCGCTCCCGGCCCGCGCGGGCGACCTCGGCCCGCTTCCCGTCGTCGCTCAGCACCGCCTCCAGCACCGCCGCGATCCCCGCTGGATCGTGCAGGGGCAGCGAGAAGGACGTCTCGCCGTCGCGGACGTAGCCGGTCATCGCGGCGCTCGCGGTGACCGCCGTGCAGGTCCCGCAGCCGGAGGCCTCCAGCAGGACGCTCTGGCCCGTCGGGTAGGCGAGGTCGTGGCTGGTGACGACGACGAGCTCGGCGTCGCGCAGGTTGTCGCGGTGCCGGCCGACCGGGACGGGATCGTGCAGGACGACGTTGGCCGGCAGCGCCCGGGACGGCCGCCGTGCAGGAGTGGTCACGATGTCGAACCGCCGGTGCGGCAGGCGCTCGGCGGCGGCGACCAGCGAGTCGAAGTCGCGCCCGCGGTCGACCCCGACGGCGAGCACCTCGAACCGCTTCGGACGCGGAGGAACGGGCCGGTAGTAGTCGGAGTCGACCCCGAAGAGGACCGGTGCGATCCGCCGCTCGTCGACGCCGTGCCGGGCGAAGACCTCGCGCTGGTTCTCGCTGAGCACGACGAGCCGGTCCACGCCCTGGAGCAGCCGGACCACCTGTCGGCGCCGCTCCGGCGAGCCGGTGAGCAGCTCCTCCGCCCACCAGCAGGAGAGGACCACGAGCGGCGTGCGGCCGTACGGCCCGAGCCGCGCGCGCCGGAGCAGGGCGGGGAGGCCCGCCTCCGGCTCGAGCACGCAGAGCACCGCGTCGGCCGAGCGGACCGCCCGGAGTGCGCGCAGCTGCGTGTCCACGTTCAGCCCCGTGCGGTGCTCCACGACGTCGCGGAGCTTCACGTGCGCGGGCCGAGACGCGTGACCGGGGACGAGGAGCCGCGTCGAGTCGTCCCGGAGGAGGTCGGCCCGGTACGGCAGCCTCCCGCGGGCGAAGGGCTCGCCCGGAGCCAGGCGCAGTGTCGAGTGCTTGAGGAACAGTCCGAGCACTCTGAGGACTTCCGGTTCGCGGGTCATCGTCGTCCTTTCCCGAGGGAGGAGGAGATGCTCCCCGCGGCATTCCCCGGAAAGCGGATCGGTCTCCTGGCGGGAGGATCAGGAATCATCGGAGAGGGCCATCCGCGCCAGAAGTCCGTCGATAGCCGACTTCCCGGAGGACGGGGAGTAGGAATCGTTCCAGCGGGCACGATCCCTCTCCCGCGACTCCGATAGTCCTCTCTTCTTCCGGGCTCTGATCAGCTCGGCCAGAGCCCGCGGATCCCCGGCTCTGAACGTGGCGTCGATCGACGGGCCGACGACCTCGGGGAGCGCACCGGCATCGCTCACCACCACGGGGACGCCGGCCGACATCGCCTCCGTCACGACCAGGCCGAACGACTCCGGCTGCACCGACGGCACCACCAGGAGGTCGATCCGCGCGAAGAGGTCGCCGGGCTCGATCCACCCCGGCCGGTCCACCAGAGCGGCGACCGGAGCGAGGGCCGCCTCCACCTCGCGACGCTCCCGCTCCGCCACGAAACGGGGCTCGCCCGCCAGCACCAGGCGATACGCGCCCGGTTCCCCGGCCTCCAGCAGCGCCAGCGCCTCGGTGAGGACCCGCACCCCCTTCGCGAGCGAGGGACGCCCGAGGAAGCCGAGGACGGTCGTCCCGTCCTTCCGCGGCCGCGCCTCCGGCAGCTCGACGCGGCGGCTCCAGTTCGGCAGCACGGTCGACCCGGGGACGACCCCCGCGAGGTAGCGAGAGGGGACGAGGGTCGCCAGCGCGCCGCGGCGGGCCACGGGCGCGAGCAGCCGCTGCAGGCCGGACGGGCGCTGGTGCAGATGCACGATCCGCCGCGGACGCCCTGCGGTCGCGACGGCCGGCACCAGCCCGTTGCACCACAGCACGCCCTCGCGGGAGGAGGCGTCCCAGCGCCGCAGCGCGCGCATCCAGGCGGGTCTGCCCACGGCCTCGAGCTCGACGACCCGGTGGCCGGCGGCGAGGGCGGCGGCGACGAGCGCACGCGGCTCCGAGGGGCCGACGACCACGACAGGGACCTCGAGCGCCTCGAGCGCCTCCGCGATGCTCAGCAGCATCACCTCGCCGCCGCCGATGTCGCCGTTGTTGGTCGCGAGCGCCACCGGAGGCCGCCCGGCGCCGCCCGCTCCCCCGTGGATCATCCGCCGCCCCGCCCGCCTCCGTGCGGCGCCCCCGCGGCCCGCGGGCCCATCCTCACCGAGACGAGCGCCCGGCTCCACCGCCCCGGACGGGCTCCGCGGGCCGCGGGAGCGCTGGAATACTGACCGGATGGAGCTCGTGGGCGTTCTCTGGGCCGACGAGGCCGTGCCGCTCGTGTCGGCGTTCGTCCACCGGCGGGCCGACGCGGCGGGGCTGCGCGCACTCGTGCTCAAGGGACCGACCGCCGCCGCCGACCGGCTCCGGCCGCCCCGCGCCTCCGGCGACGTCGACCTGCTGGTCGCCCCCGACGACCTGCCCCGGATCCTGGCCCTCCTGGCCGCCGACGGCTGGACCGAGCGGCCCTGGCCGGACGGACCGACGCTCGCGGCCAAGCACTCGCGCTCCTACCGGCACGCCGCGTGGCCGGTCGACATCGACGTGCACTGGCGGTGGCCGGGATTCCTCGTGCCGCCGCGCGACGCCTTCGAGGCGCTGTGGAGCCGGCACCGGATCGTGGAGCTGGCCGGCCGTCCGGTCGCGACCGCGAGCGTCGCCGACTCGGCGCTCGTGCTGGCGCTGCACGCGCTCCGCGACGCCTGGCAGATCACCGACCCGCGCCTCACGCGGCCCTCCGACTACGACCTGCTCGTCGAGGCGGTGGGCGCCCGCGCGGAGCTGCACGCTCCGCTCCGGGCGGCGGCGGAGGAGCTCGGCGCCGTCCAGACCGCGCAGCCCTTCCTCGACGCGCTCGGCATCCGCGCGCGCGCCGGGGAGGTGCCCGTGGCCGAGCTGCGGGCGTGGCGGATCAACGCGAGCTCGCCCCACGCCTCCGCGGGGTGGGTGCAGGCCGTGCGCGCGGCCGGCTGGCGGCAGCGGCCGCTGCTCCTCGCCCGCGCCGTCTTCCCCGCTCCCCACGCCCTGCGTGCCGCCGACCCCGCCATCGGCCCGCGCCGGATCGACGTGGCGGCCGGCTGGTGGCGGCGGCTGCGCCGCGGCGCCCGCACGGCTCCGCTCGCGTGGGACCACCTCCGACGGACGGACAGGACCTGACATGACCCGCCGGCTGATCCGCGCCCCCTTCGGGCTCGGCGTGCGCTTCACCTTCGACGACACCGTCCCCGACCGCTTCGTGGCGGAGGTGGAGGAGTCGTGGAACGACGTGGACGACGACGCCGATCGCCCGGGCTCCGAGTACCGGGTGTCGCTGACCGAGCCGGTCGGGGAGCCCGGAGTGATCGCGCAGCCGACCGAGGACGCCCTCGCCGAGCACATCGGCGCCGCGCTCACCCTCGCGGCGGCCGACGCCTGCGAGGGCCGGCTGCTCAGCGTGCACGCCTCCGCGGTCGCCCTGACCGACGGCCGCGTCGTCGCGTTCGTCGGCCGGCCCGGTGCCGGGAAGTCGACGCTCGTGAGCCTCGCCGCGCGCCGGTACGGGTACGTGACCGACGAGACGCTCGCCGTCCGCCGCGACGGGCGGGTGCTGCCGTTCCGGAAGCCCGTCGCCCTCCTCGACGGCGGCGACTGGAAGCGGCACCGCTCCCCCGCCGCGATGGGCCTGCAGCCGCTGCCGGACGCTCCGCTGCGCCTGGCCGCCCTGCTCCTGATCGCCCGCGACCCGTCCGGCCCGGCGGAGCCCCGGCTCGAGCCGATCGCCTTCGACGAGGCGCTCTCGGTGCTGCTGCCCGAGCTGAGCCACTTCGCACGACTGCCCGCGGCGCTGCACCACCTCGCGGGGCTGCTCGACTCCGTCGGCGGGGCCCGGGTGCTCCACTACCGCGAGGCGGAGACCGTGCTGCCGCTCCTGGAGCGGATCGGGGAGCCGTCGCCGGTCGTCGCCGACGCGCCGGAGGCCGATGCGGCGGCGCCCGGCCCGGGCCTGCTCGCGCGAGCCGCCGGCGTCGAGTGGGTCGAGCGCGACGGAGTGGTCAGCTGCCTCCTCGACGAGCGGGTCGAGACGCTGAACGGGATCGGCCCGGTGCTGTGGCGCGCTCTCGGGACGCCCGCGACGGTCGACGCGCTGACCGGGGCCGTCGTCGCCGAGCACGGCGCCCCGCCCGCGGGCGACCCCCGGGCGCACGTCGAGGCCGTGCTCGACGCGATGGTCGAGCACGGCCTCGTGGTCCGCGGCGCCTGACGGCGCCGAGCGCGGCTAGCCCGTGCGGACGTTCGGCCCGACGGAGCCGCGGGCGATGAACAGGTCGAGCAGGTTCACGAGCCCCACCGCGCGGATGTAGAGCGCCGCGACGTCGTAGCGGCCGACGGGGAGCGCCTCGAGGGCGGCCGGCCCGGTCGGGTTGGTGGAGCGGTTCTGCGCGTTGACGTCGATCTGGATGACGTCCCGCAGGGCGGTGAAGACCGGGGTGAGGACCGCGTTCTGCAGCGTCGTGAGCAGCGGCGGGAGAGTCGCCGTCAGCAGAGTGTTCACCAGCAGGCGCACTCCGGCTCCGGCGGCCCCGGCGTTGACGAGAGGCGTCCCGTTCACGCTGATGACGTTCCCGATGCGGGTCGTCAGAGAGGTGAGGAGCGCGGCGGTGAAGTTCCCCACCGCCGTGCCCGGCACCTGCAGGGCGTTGTCGACGAAGAGGGTCGAGTTCGGCGGGAGGCCGTTGACGTAGGGCGACGTCGCCCCCTGGCCCGGCGCTCCGCCGAGCAGCGAGAAGAGATCGACCGTGATGGTCGCGGGGCTCGCCGACAGCTGCGCCTGGATCGGCTGCGTGCCGCCCGGCAGGCTTCCCGTCAGGAGCGCCGCTCCGTCGACCGTCACCGAGAGGACCCCGGGCACCGACAGGTTGACGGCGTTCGTGAGCAGAAGGGTGAGCGCGCTCGTGATCGCGCTCAGGGTGGGCGAGCTCAGCACCAGGTCCAGGCGGCCGACCTGGTAGTCGCGCTGCAGGTTGTCCGACCCGGGCACGCACGCCGACTGGAGGGACGCGCGACCGGTCAGGGCGCCGATCCGCAGGGTCAGGTCCGTCACGTTGGTGAGCAGAGCGGCCACTCCGGCGCCGCCGGACGCCGCGAGGATCGCCCGGAGGTTCACCGTCCCGAAGTCGGGGAAGCTCCCCGCCGTCGAGTCGAGCGCCAGCTGGCCCGCGTCCGTGATCGCACCGGCGGCTCCGCGGACGGTGCCGTTCGTGTTCGCCGACGCGTACTGGTTGAGGGTGCCGACGCCGGCAGGAGCCGCCAGCGTGAGGAGGGAGGAGAGCGTGCCGGTCAGCCCGGTCGCGTTCACGGCGATCGTGTTCAGCACCGTGGCGTTGACGCCGCCGGTCACGACGGCCGGGTTGCCCTGGTCGGGAGCGATCGCCGTCACGCCCGAGACGCCGGCGACGGTGTCGAGGTTCACTCCGCCGAGGAAGCCGCTGAGGAGGCGTCCGCGGGCGACCGCCTGGAAGACCGTGCCCACCGGGAAGCAGCTGATCGAGACGGCGGAGGCGGACTGCGCCAGCATCACCGCGGGCACCGACCAGACCGCTCCGGCCACGACCGTCCGCCGTGCGAAGACGCCCGCGGAATTCGCGCTCTTCTTCTCACTCTTATCGCTGATATCGCTGGATGCGAGCGGATTAGACTCCGACATTGGCGGCCCTCCGGTGCTGTCGCTCGACGTACACCCCTTGGCGCGTCGGCGGCAAACATAGCGAGAGAGGCGTCGCCATAAGAGGCGCTGGCGGATTTCTACTCGCACTGGCGGTGATCAGCGGAGAGGACGCGGAGAAGATGGCAGAGGACCCCCGGCTCCTTCTCTGGCGGCGCCGCCCGGACACGGCCTCCGTCGATCTGAACGGGCGCGTCCTGGTGCTCCCGCTGGACGTCTCCCCGATGGGCAGCCCCTACGCGCTGCGCGAGAGCGTGGCCGCGACCTGGCGGGCGCTCGACGACGAGCCGCAGGACTTCTCCGGCCTGGCCGACCGGCTCGCCCGCCTCCACTCCACCGATCCCGGCGCCATCGCCGACGACCTGGCGCGCGTGCTGAGCGGGCTGGAGGAGCTGCTCCTGGTCGAGAGCAGCCCGCGCGGCGAGGAGCCACGATGAGCGTCGCGAGCGTCGTCGTCCCCAGCTACGCGGGTGCGGCCCGCCTGCCCCGCCTCCTCGCCGCCCTCGCGGCTCAGACCCACCGCGACCTCGACGTGGTCGTGGTCCTCGACGGCGTCGTCGATGCCAGCGAGCGCGCCCTCGACGCCTCCCCCGTGCCCGTGCGCCGCGTCGTGCTCCCCGAGAACCGGGGGCGCTCCGCCGCGCTCACCGCCGGCTTCGACGCCGCGCGGGGCGACGTGCTGATCCGCTGCGACGACGACCTCGAGCCCGGCCCGGGCTGGGCCGCCGCGCACGTCGGGGCCCACCGGGACGCGGTCGTCGGCGTCGTCGGCCTCTGCCCCGACGTCGACCCGGGCACCGCCTACTCGCGCGCCTACGGCCGACCCGCCGGCGAGCGCTTCCGCCGCGGCGCCTACGCGGCGGGTTCCGACGCCTCCTGGCGCTACTGGGGCGGCAACGTCTCGGTGACGCGGGCGACGTACGACCGGGTCGGCGGCTACAGCACCGACTACCGCGAGTACGGCTGGGAGGATGTCGACTGGGGCTACCGGCTGCACCGCCTGGGAGTGCCGGTGCGGATCGAGCCCGGCGCCGAGGCCCTGCACCACGGCGCCTCCGTCTCGGCGGCGGTCCGCAGCCGGCGCGCGTTCCTCTCGGGGGCGGCCCGCCGCACCTTCGAGCGGCTGCACCCCGAGCAGGTGCGGGAGGCGGTGCCCGCGGCCGGCGCGTGGGACGCGGCCGTGCGCCTCCTGGCCCGCGGCGGGAGCGAGCGGCGGACGGCACTGGTCGCGGGAGTCGCGGACGCCGCGCTCGGAGTGGTGCCCCGCCCGGTCGGCGAGAAGCTGGTCGCGCTCGCCGTCGAGTCCGCGGCGATCGCGGGCTACGACCGCGGCAGAGGGCGTCCCGCGCACGGGTGACGGCGGCGCGGATCGACGGACCCGCGGGCCCGGCAGCGGCGCCGACGACGCGCGGGAGCCGATCTAGGCTCCCCCGCATGCGAGTCCTTCTGGTGGGCGGAGCGGGCTACATCGGGAGCCACACCGCCGTCGCGCTCCTCGAGAGCGGCCACGAGGTGCTGGTCGTGGACGACCTCTCGCACGCGAGCGAGCGGACCCTCGACGCGGTGGAGGAGCTGACCGGCTCAGTGGTCCCCCGCCTGATCGCCGACGCGCGCGACACGGCCGCGCTGACCCGCTTCCTCGCCGCCCACGGACCGGTCGACGCCCTGGTCCTGCTCGCCGGGCTCAAGTCGGTCGGCGACTCGGTGCGGCGGCCCCTCGAGTACTGGACGGTCAACGTCGGGCTCGCCACCGCGGCGTTCTCGGTCGCGGCGGAATCGGGGATCCGCACCGTCGTGTTCTCGAGCTCGGCGGCCGTCTACAGCCCGGGCGGCGTGATGCCGGTCGGGGAGGACTCCCCCGCCGGGCTGAGCGCGGCGAGCCCCTACGGCGCGACCAAGCGCGTCATCGAGGAGATCCTCGGCGACGCCGCGCGCGCCGATCCCCTCCTGCGCGCGGTCAGCCTCCGCTACTTCAATCCCATCGGCGCGCACCCGTCGGGGCGGATCGGCGAGGATCCGGCCACGGCGCCGGGGAGCCTCCTGCCCGTGCTGACGCGGGCCGCGGGCGACCCCTCCCGGTGCGTCGACGTCCTCGGCGACGACTACCCGACCCCCGACGGCACGGGGCTGCGCGACTACATCCACGTCTGCGATCTCGCGGCCGGGCACGTCGCGGCACTCGAGCGCGCGCGGCCCGGGCACCGCGTCTACAACCTCGGCACGGGCTCGCCGACGAGCGTCCTCGAGCTGATCGACGAGGTCGAGCGCGCGAGCGGGGAGACGGTCCGGTGGCGGGCCGTGGGGCGCCGGCCGGGCGACCTCGCGGCGAGCTGGGCCGACCCGGCACGCGCCGAGCGGGAGCTGGGCTGGCGGGCGGTGCGCACCGTCCGCGAGGGCGTCCGCGACCAGTGGCGGTGGCAGACCCTGCAGCGCATCGGCGTCTCCTGATCCTTCGGGCACGGCGTCACTGAAAGAGTGATTTCTTCTTCTCCGCGACTCTCCTCCATCGTTGTGATCTCCGAGGGAATAGCGCCTCCGCGACGCACTCCAGACGATCCTCGCCATTCCACTCGCGGCTTATCCGGATCATCGGACTCTCCTTTCCCCGTCGTTCTGCGACGACTCGTACTCGCCTTTCGATTCCTTCTCCACGAGCCGGTTAGCTTCTACTGCACTGCTGATCGGTCACCGACGACGGATAAGCATTCGGAGCCGCTCCCGTCTCCGGATGGCCGCCCGATCCTCACCGCACGCCCGGGGGAAGGGGCCCATCATCACTGCCGTCATCGACGCGACCACCCGTTCCCGATCCGTCCCGCCGGTCGGTCCCGGCCTGATCGTGCACGAGTGGGTCGAGCGTCGCGGAGGCGCCGAGCGCGTGCTCGAGGCGATGACCGAGGCCTTCGCCGACGCCGACGTCCGCGTCCTCTGGAGCGACTGCGCCGAGGTCGTCGGCAGGCCCGTCTCGGAGTCCTGGCTGGCGCGCACGCCGCTGCGCCGCCACAAGGTCCTCGCCCTGCCGGCGATGCTGCCCACGTGGCGGCTCCCGGTCGGCGCCTCCCGCGAGTGGGTGCTGGTCAGCTCGCACCTCTTCGCCCACCACGTCCGCACCAGCGGACCGACCCGCAAGCTCGTCTACGCGCACACCCCGGCCCGCTACATCTGGGAGCCCGACCGCGACGGCCGCGGCAGCAGCCTCGCCGCCCGCACCGCGAGCCTGCTCCTCAAGCCGATCGACCGCCTCCGCGCCGCCGAGGCCTCCTCCATCGCCGTGAACAGCCTCTTCACCGGGCAGCGGGTGCGCGACGCGTGGCACCAGCCGTCGCGGGTCATCTACCCGCCGGTGAACACCGAGCTGCTCTCGACGATCACCGACTGGCGCTCCCCGCTCGACGACGACGAGCTGCGCCTCCTCGACTCGCTCGCCCGGCCGTTCATCCTGGGCGCCTCGCGGTTCGTCCCCTACAAGCGCCTCGAGAAGGTCATGGACGCCGGAGCCCGCACCGGGCTCCCGGTCGTCATCGCCGGGCACGGCCCCTGGGAGGCGCGGCTCCGCGCCTACGCCGAGGAGATCCGGGCCGACGTGACCTTCGTCATCTCGCCCTCCGACCAGCTGATCCGCGCGCTCTACGCGCAGGCGCTCGTGTACGTCTTCCCCGCCGTCGAGGACTTCGGGATCATGCCCGTCGAGGCGATGGCCTGCGGGACGCCGGTCATCGGGACCGACATCGGCGGAGTGCGCGAGAGCGTGTCCCTCGCCGGCGGGGGCGTCATCGCCGACCTCGAGGGCGATCCCGACTGGAGCGACCTGCTGCGCCGTGCGCTCGCGCTCGACGTCGACTCCTTCCGGGCTCGCACCCGGGTCTTCTCGCGCCGGCGCTTCATCGCCGAGATCCAGGACTGGGTCGCCGAGCAGACCGCCTGACGACGGCGCTCCCCGCCGCGGGAGGCCGTCCGTGCGCGCGTCACCGTGCGTGCGGACGACCCTCCCGCGGAGGGATCAGAACAGGCCGCGCGGGGGCTCGATCGAGGCGAGGACGCCGGGGGCGGCGATCACGCTGAGGCGGCCGACCTCCTCCGGGGTCAGCTCGGGCAGGCGCTGCGCGAGGTCGAGGAAGCGCTCGATCTCGGACTCCTCGAGCACGTCGGCGGCGAGCGTGCGGAACTTCGACACGTACTGCTCTCGGCTGAACGGGTGCGCGCCCAGCGGGTGCGCGTCCGCCACCGCGATCTCGTCGACGATCGTCGTGCCGTCCGTCATCAGGATCTCGACGCGGGCGCCGAACGCCTTCTCGCCCGGATCGGTGGAGTGGTAGCGGCGCGTCCACTCCGCGTCCTCCTGCGTCGTGACCCGGTGCCAGAGCGCGATGGTGTCGGCGCGGGCGGCCCGCTCGGGGGCGTAGCTGTGCACGTGGTGCCAGGCGCCGTCCTGCAGCGCCACCGTGAAGATGTACGGCACGGAGTGGTCCAGCGTCTCGCGGGACGCGGCCGGGTCGTACTTCTGCGGGTCGTTCGCGCCCGAGCCGATCACGAAGTGCGTGTGGTGCGAGGTGTGCAGGACGATCCGCTCGACGCGCTCGGGATCGGCGACCTCGGGGTGCGTGCGGTGCAGGCGGCGGGCGAGGTCGATCAGCGCCTGCGCCTGGTACTCGGCCGAGTGCTCCTTCGTGTACGTGTCGAGGATCGCGCGCTTGGCCTCGCCGCGGTCGGGCAGCGGGACGTCGTAGCTCGCGTCGGCGCCGTCGAGCATCCAGGCGATGACGCCGTCCTCGCCCTCGTAGATCGGCGACGGGCTGGTCTCGCCGCGCATAGCCCGGTCGACCGCCTCGATCGCCATCTTCCCCGCGAAGGCCGGCGCGTACGCCTTCCAGCTCGAGATCTCGCCCTTGCGCGACTGCCGCGTGGCGGTCGTCGTGTGCAGGGCCTGCGCGACGGCCTGCTCGATCGTCGCGACGTCGAGGCCGAGCAGCGTGCCGATCCCGGCCGCGGCCGAGGGGCCGAGATGCGCGACGTGGTCGATCTTGTGCCGGTGCAGGCTGATCGCGCGCACCAGGTCGACCTGGACCTCGTAGCCGGTGACGATGCCGCGGACGAGCTGCGCCCCGCCGATGCCCGCGTGCTGGGCGACGGCGATCAGCGGAGGGATGTTGTCGCCCGGGTGCGAGTACTCGGCCGCCAGGAACGTGTCGTGGTAGTCGAGCTCGCGCACGGCGACTCCGTTGGCCCAGGCCGCCCACTCGGGCGAGACCCGGCGGGCCGGGTCGACGCCGAGGACGACCGAGCCCTGGCCGCCGATGGAGGCGGGGTGCGCGAGAGCCTGCGCGCGGGCGGCGACGACCGGGCGGCGCAGGAGCGACGCGGTGGCGACGGCGGCGTTGTCGATGACCCGGTTGACCACCATCTCGGCGACCTCGTCGTCGATCTCGACCGGATCGGCGGCGACCTCGGCGAGCGCGTGGGCGAGCTGCCCGTGTCGCGGGAGCTCCTCGTCGCTGCGGTGGACGCGGACGTGGTGTTCGTGCACGGGCGGCTCCTTCGTCTCTCCCCCAGGCTATCGCCCGCCTCCGGCCCGGGCCGCGCGGGCAGAATGGGCGGATGTCCTCCCCCACGCGCGTCGCGGCGCTCGACTGCGGCACCAACTCCCTCCGCCTGCTGATCGCCGACGTGGAGGGCGGCCGCCTCCGCGACGTCCAGCGCCGCACCGAGCTCGTGCGGCTGGGCCGCGGAGTCGACCGCACCGGCCGCTTCGACCCGGCCGCGCTCGAGCGGACCCTCGCCGTCACCCGCGAGTACGCGGCCGCCGCGCAGGAGGCCGGCGCTGAGCGCCTCCGCTTCGTCGCCACCTCGGCCACCCGCGACGCGGCCGACCGCGAGGACTTCCTCGCCGCCGTCGAGCGGATCCTCGGCGTCACCCCGGAGACGATCTCCGGCGAGGAGGAGGCGCGGCTCTCCTTCCGCGGCGCGGTCTCGGCCGTCGACTTCGCCCGGCCCGTGCTGGTCGTCGACCTCGGCGGCGGCTCGACCGAGCTCGTGCTCGGCGGAGCGGAGCCGGAGCAGGCGCACTCGATGGACGTCGGCAGCGTCCGCCTGACCGAGCGCCACCGCCGGGCCGCCGAACCGACGGAGGGCGAGCGCGCGGCGATGCGGGTGGACGTGGGCGCCGCGCTGGCCGCCTCCTCCGTCGACCTCTCGCAGGCCCGGAGCGTCGTCGGCGTCGCCGCGACCGTGCTCACGATCACCGCGCACGTCCTCCGCAGCACCGACCACGCCGCGCTCGAGACGTCCCTCCCCCTCTCCGAGGTCCTCGCCGCCTGCGACGAGCTCGCCGCGCTGTCTCCGGAGGGGACGGCGGCCCTCCCCTGGGTCCGCCCGGGGCGCGAGGACGTGCTGGCGGCCGGCGCGCTGGTCTGGGGCGAGGTCCTCCGCGCGGTCCACGAGGCGTCGCCGGGCGTCGACCGGGTCCGCTCGACCGCGCACGACATCCTCGACGGCATCGCGCTCGGCCTCGCCTGACGCCCGCGCGGGTCAGGCGGTGAGGGCGCTCCCGGAGTCGCGCGGGAGCCGGGCGGCGGCGGCGAGCGGCACGAGGGTCAGCACCGCGAGGGCGAGGAAGGCGACGCGGTAGGGGACGAGGCCGGGCCCGATCGCGGTGCCGACGGCGAGCGCCACCGCGCCCACTGCGACTCCGAGGCCGGCCGCGATCTGCTGCGTGGTGGCGTTGAGGGTGTTCGCGCCCGACATCCCCTCCTGCGGGACCTCGGCGAACGTGACGGTGTTGTAGGCCGTGAAGCCCGCCGAGCGGGCCACTCCGCTCAGCACCAGCAGCGCCACCACGAGCGCCACCGGAGTCGCCGGCTCGAGGAACGCCATCGCCGCCATGCACGCCGCCCCGACCGCGCTCGCCGCGACCAGCACCCCGCGGAAGCCGAGGCGCCGCAACAGCGGAGTCGTGGCCGGCTTGATCGCCAGGTTGCCGGCGAAGAGCGCCAGCACCACGGAGCCGGCCTGCACCGGGCTCCAGCCGAACGCGTCCTGGAACAGCAGCGGGAGCAGGAACGGCACCGCGTTCACGGTCGCCCGGTAGAGCGATCCGCTCGCGTTGGCGACCCGGAAGGTGCGGAAGCGGAAGGCGTCGAGCCGCACGAGCGGATGCTCGGCGCGGCGCAGGTGCCGCACGGCGAGCGCCGTCACGACCGCGCCGACGAGCAGCGGCACCACCGCCCGCCCGTCGAGCTCGGAGCCGGTGAGGAGCCCCGCCGCTCCGACCAGCGCGCCGAGCCCGACCGCGACGAGCACCAGCCCCGTGACGTCGAGCGGGGGCGGCGCGCTCTCGGAGGTGGCGGGGACGATCCGGCGCGCGATCGCGAACGCGACGACCCCGAGGGGCAGGTTGATCAGGAAGATCCAGTGCCAGGAGGCGACGGTCGTGAGCAGCCCGCCGAGGAACGGCGCGATCACGGGGGCGACCAGTCCCGGCCAGACCAGGATCGCGATGGCGTGGATGATCCCCTCCCGCGGAGTCGCCCGCAGCACCGCGAGCCGGCCGACCGGCACCATCAGCGCACCGCCGACGCCCTGCAGGACCCGGGCGCCGACCAGAAGCGGCAGCGTGGGGCTGAGCGCGCAGAGCAGGGAGGCGAGGGTGAAGACGGCGATCGCGCTGGTGAAGACGCGGCGCACGCCGAAGCGCTCGCTGAGCCAGCCCGAGGCCGGGATGAGGACGGCGACGGTGAGGAGGAACGCGGTGACGGTGATCGAGACCGCGGCGGAGTCGACGCCCAGGTCGGCGGCGATCGCGGGCGCGGCGGTCGTCACGATCGTGGCGTCGAGGTTCTCCATGAAGAAGCAGCCGGCGACGAGCAGCGCGAGGGAGCGGTGGCGGGGGTCCGTGCTGTCCTCCTCGTCGTGGGGCTGTCGGCGGCGAGCGTAGCGCGGCGACGGCGCGGCCGCCGGGCGGGTACCGTCGCAGCATGAGCGCTGCAGCCGAGACCAGGACGATCCAACTCCGACGCTACGAGCTGATGGACGGGGTGATGGACGACTTCCTCGCCTGGTTCCCCGAGCGGATCGTGCCGGCGCGCGAGGCCCACGGCTTCCGGATCGAGTTCGCCTACGCCGACCGCGAGGTGAACGAGTTCGTCTGGGCGGTCAGCACGGCCGGCGACGCCGACGCGTTCGCCGAGGTCGAGCGGGCGTACCTGGCCTCGCCCGAGCGCGACGCCGCCTTCGCGGGCGAGCCGAAGCGCGTCGCGGTGCAGCACGTGCGGCTGGTCGAGCGGATCGTCTGACCCGGGCGGCGTCCTGCCGGGGCGCCGCCGACTCCGGGCACCGTCGGGTCCGGGCGCCGTCGGGTCCGGGCCCGTCAGCTCCGGGCGCGCCGCACGGCCGCGAGGACGCCGCGGACCACGAGCGTCCCGACCGCGATCGACCCGATCGCTCCGGTCAGGCGCGCCCAGACGTGCTTCGGCCGGTCGATCCCGGCGCGGTCGGCGGGCGAGGGGAGCGAGGCGGGCGCGAGCGTGCGGCCCGCGGCTCCCGCCTCGGCCATGTGGGCGAGCCGGCGCACGGCCTCGCGGTTGCGGATCCAGAGGAACGAGTGCATCAGCGGCTTCGGGACGAGCGTGCCCGGGCCCTTCACGGGCGCCTCGTGCATCCGCACCTTCGCGCCGCGCGCGTGCGGCTCGACCTCGACGCGCACCCGGGCCTCGCCGAGCGGCCAGCCGGCGGCCTGGATGACCATCCGGCGCGGCGGGTCCCACTCGAGGACCGTGGTGCGGTCGTCGATCACGAGCGGCCAGAGGCCGAAGGAGTGGTGCAGCTGCGAGCCCACGTGCGGGAAGTCGGCGTCGACCTTCCGCATCCGCGACGCGCCGACGACCCAGCTCGGGAACAGCCAGCCGGAGGCGAGCACCGCGAAGACGGACTCGGGCGGGCAGTGGACGACGCGGGTGGTGCGGGACATCGCGGGCTCCTTCGAGTGGTGGTGGGGCGCGTGGCGGCGCCGTCCCTCAGCCTGGCAGGCCGGGGGCGACGACGGGCGCAGCGCAACAGCGGCGGCTCAGGCCGGGCGCGCCTCCGGCGACAGGTCGGGCGACTCGCGCACCCCGAACTCGTGCCACAGCGCGCTGCGGGCGGCGTGCCAGCCGGCCATGCCGTGCACGCCCGGCCCGGGCGGGGTGGACGAGGAGCAGAGGTAGAGCCCCTTCGCGGGCGTCCGCCACGGGTCGGTCGTGGGGACCGGGCGCGAGAGCAGCTGCGCGACGCTCGCGGCGCCGGCGGCGATGTCGCCGCCCAGGTAGTTCGGGTTGTAGGCCTGCATGTCGCGGGCGGTCATCGAGGAGGCGCCGATCACGCGGTCGCGGAACCCGGGGGCGAAGCGCTCGATCTGGGCGGTGATCGCCTCCTGCTGGTCGGCGGGCGAGTACCGGGGGACGTGCGTGTACGCCCAGAGGACGTGCTTGCCCTCGGGCGCCCGGGTCGGATCGACGATCGAGGGCTGCGCCACCAGCACGTAGGGGCCACGGCTGTGCCGGCCGCGCTTCACGTCGCGCTCGGCGGCCGCGATCTCGGCGCGGCTCCCGCCGACGTGCAGCGTGCCCGCGCCGGCGAGCTCCGGGTTCGTCCACGGCACCGGCCCGTCGAGGGCGAAGTCGACCTTGGCCACGCCGTTGCCGTAGCGGAAGCGCTGGAGGGCCGCGGCGTACGCCGGGGGCAGCCGGTCCCCCGCCATCGCGAGCAGCGCCGTCGGCGTGCCGTCGACGAGCACGGCGCGGGCCAGGGGCAGCTCGGAGAGCGAGGTCACCTCGACGCCGGTCTCGATGGTGCCGCCGTGCGCCCGGAGGTCGTCGGCGAGCGCGTCGACGATCGACTGGCTGCCTCCGATCGGCACCGGCCAGCCGCGCGCGTGGGCGTAGGCGCCGAGCGCCAGGGCGGCCGCGGCCGTCGACGGGCTCGGCATCGGGCGGATCGAGTGCGCGGCGACCCCGGAGAACATCGCCGGGGCGACGTCCTCGCGGAAGCGCAGATTCCACACCGGGGTGCCCTGCTCGAGCACCCGCAGTCCGAAGCGGATCAGCACGCTCGGGTCCGTCGGGATCCGCAGCAGCGCGTCGTTGGTGAAGCCCGCGACGCGGTCGGCCCGCTCGGAGAGAGGTCCCATCAGGGCGCGCCACGCCGCTCCGTCGCGCCCCAGCGCCTCGACCGTGCGGTCGAGGTCGCGGTAGGCGATGCCCGCGCGGCCGCCGTCGAGAGGATGCGCGTACGAGATCTCGGGGACGACCAGCTCGATGCGCCGGTCGAGCCCGAAGGCGCGGAAGAAGCCGGACGCGAGCGCCATCGGGTGCACCGCCGAGCAGACGTCGTGGTGGAAGCCGGGCAGCGTCAGCTCCGCCGTGCGCGCGCCGCCGCCGATCGTCTCGTTGCGCTCGAGCACGGTGACCGAGAGCCCGGCCCGCGCGAGCGTGACCGCGGCGGCGAGGCCGTTGGGCCCCGCCCCGATGACGACGGCGTCGACCACGGTCACTTCCTCCGCAGTGCCGAGACGACGCCCGCGGCGCCGGCGGCGAGGGCCGCGGCGGCCCCCGCGTAGCTCAGGGCGCGGTGGCGGATCATCCAGATCTGGGGCGTCATGGTGTGCGCGCGATCGCTGAAGAGGCCGCGGGCGCCGTGATCGCCGGGGACCGGCTCGTAGACGTTGTTCGGGAGCATCGGCTCCGTCTTGTCGGGGGCCTGCTGACCGTCGAAGGCGCTGCGGGCGAGGTACCAGTCCATGAAGCGCCCGGCGAAGCGGTCGCCGAGGATGGTGCCCGCGGTCGGCTCGCCGACCCAGGTGCGGCGGCGCGGCTCGTCGGCCACGTCGGCGATCGCGATCGCGCCCACCTCGGGCTCGTAGATCGGCGGCACGGGCTGCGGGTGGTGCGGCAGCTGCGACTTCACCCAGTTGAACTGGATGGTGTTGAGCGCCGGCATGTCGACCTCGGACAGGCGCACGCGGCTCTTCGCGTGCAGCAGCTCCGCGGTGACGGCCTCGGTGAAGCCTCGGGCGCCGAACTTGGAGGCGCAGTACGCGGCCTGCAGCGGGATGCCCCGGTGCGCGAGGGCGGAGCCGACCTGGATGACGTGCCCGCGGTCGCGCGGGGTCATCCGGGAGAGGGCTGCGCGGGTGCCGTTGACGAAGCCGAAGAAGTTGACGCCCACGGCGCGCTCGAAGTCGGCGGGCTCGGTCGACAGGAACTCGCCGAAGACGCCGACCATCGCGTCGTTGACCCACAGCTCGATCGGGCCGAGCTCGGCCTCGACCCGGTCGGCCGCCGACTCGACGGCCTCGCGGTCGGCCACGTCGGTCGGGATGCCCAGCCCGCGCCGGCCCTTCTGCTCGATCTCGGCCACCGTGGCCGCCAGTCCGTCCTCGCCGCGCGCCAGCACGGCGACGTCCCAGCCGCGGGAGGCGAGCTCGCGGACCGTGGCGCGTCCGAGCCCGGCCGTGCCGCCCGTGACGACGGCGACTCCGCGGCTCATGCGCGGGCCTCGCGGGAGGAGGTCTCGAGGCGGGGGTGCTGCGTCATGGTGCGGGCTCCTTCGTGAGGGCGCGGTGTGCGTCGGGAGTCCCACGCTAGGCGGGAGCGGCGGCGCGGCGCGCGGGGTTGCGCCCGATCGGTGGAGAGCTCGGTGGATCCGCGCCCGGGGAGGAGAATCGCTCCCGACAGCTCCCGGCTCTCCTCCAGAGACCGCCGCCAGACTGACGCCCGCCCGAGCACCCACAGACCGGATCGACGCATGACCTCTCTCCTCGACCTGAGCCTCGTCTCCGGCCCCCTCGTCGTCGCCGTCTACGTGCTCGCGATCGGAGCGCTCCTCCTCCTGCTCGCCGCCCACGTCCGCGCTCCCCGCCGCGGGCGCTCCCGGCGCGGCGGGATCGCCGTCGCGGTCCTCCTCCTGGGCCTGATCGGCGGCGCCGCCCTGGCCGCCCTCGTCGACGGGCCCGACGGCCCGTTCGGCGTCGACTTCACGCCGGTCACCCGGGTCGCGATCGGCCTGGGGATCGGCGGGCTGGGCGTCGCCCTGGTCGTCCTCGGACACGCGATCGCCCGCCGGCGCGCGCGCGGGGTGCTCGCGTCGCTCGCGGCCGGAGTGCTCGTCGTCGCGGCGGCCGCGATGACCGTCAACATCGACTTCGGCCAGTACCCCACGGTGCGCAGCGCGCTCGGGATCAGCGCGTACTCCGACTCCTCCGTGCCGGTCGCCGCCGCGGACGGACCGCACTCGGACCTCGCGACCTGGACGGCCCCGGCCGGGATGCCCGCCGTCGGCTCGGTCTCGACGGTCGCCATCCCCGCCACCGCGTCGGGCTTCCCGGCCCGCGACGCCGTGGTCTACCTCCCGCCCGCGGCCCTCACCGCGGCACCGCCGCTGCTGCCGGTGATGATCATGCTCTCGGGGCAGCCGGGGTCGCCCTCCGATCCGCTCTCGACCGAGAAGTTCCAGCAGACCCTCGACGCCTACGCCGCCACGCACGCCGGCCTCGCGCCGATCGTCGTGTCGCCCGACCAGCTGGGCGATCCGGACAGGAACCCGATGTGCGTCGACTCGCCGCTCGGGAAGTCCGCCACCTACCTCACCGTCGACGTCCCGAACTGGATCCGCGCGAACCTGCCGGTGCTCGGCGACGCGCAGCACTGGGCGATCGGCGGCCTCTCGCAGGGCGGGACCTGCTCGATCCAGCTCGGCGCCGGCCACCCGTCGCTCTTCGGCAACATCGTCGACGCCTCGGGCGAGCTCGCGCCGACCCTCGGCAGCGAGGCGGCGACGGTCGCGCAGGGGTTCGGCGACGACCAGGCCGCCTACGAGGCCGCGAAGCCGGTGAACGTCCTCGCGGCGAACGCCCCCTACACCGGCACCGTCGCGATCTTCGGAGTCGGCGCCGAGGACACCTCGTTCCTCCCCGGAGCGAAGACCGTCTACGCCGCGGCCGTCGCCGCCGGCATGAGCGCCACCTACCTCGAGGTGCCGGACAGCGCCCACGACGTCACGGCGTGGTCGGCGACCTTCGACAAGGGCCTCGAGATCCTCGCCGACCGCTGGAAGCTCGTCCCCGCCTCCTGAACGGCTCCGCGCCTCAGGCGCTCTCGACCAGCCGGACCGCCGCCTCGATCCCGCCGCTCCACGGCGCTCCGTGGCCCGGCACCACCCAGCGCGCCCCGGTGGGCAGGAGCGCCCGGAGCGACGCGAGCGCCTGCTCCGGCTCGTCGGTGAAGGGCGCGGGCTGCGGACCCGTGCGGCCGGTGAGCACGTGGCGGGTGGTCAGCCCGTCGCCGACGAAGACCGCGTCGGCCAGCGGCACGTGCACGGCGATGCTCCCCGGGGAGTGGCCCGGGAGCGCGATCACGCGGGGAGCGCCCGGCAGGTCGAGCGTCTGCCCGTCGTGCACCTCGACGACCTCGGTGAGCGGCGGGACCGTCGCGATGCCCTTCCGCAGCGCGTAGGCCGCGAAGCCGAGGAGCGGCAGGACGCGCAGCCGCGGTGTCGCGGTCCTCGGCTTCGCCCCGCCCTTCGCCCGCTCGGCGTCGGCGGCGTGCACGTGGACCGGCACGCCGTGATCGCGGCGCAGGCGCTCGGCGAAGCCCACGTGGTCGGAGTCGCCGTGGGTCAGCACGACGCCGCGCACGTCGTCGAGGGTGCGGCCCATCGCGCGCAGCTCGGCCAGGAGCTCCGGCCAGAGACCGGCCGGCCGCGTTCCTCCTCGTGACGGCCCCCGCTCCCGGCACGCCCGTCGCCCCCCAGGAGTACCGCGACGCGGCGAGCGCCCGCCTGCTGGACCTCACCGCGCAGCTGGCGGGCGAGGAGGACGCCCTCGAGGCGGCGCGCACGCTGACCGCCTGGGCGACGGGGTTCATCGGGATGGAGATCACCGGCGCCTTCACCCTCGGCGGCGATGTGGAGAGCGCCTGGCGCTTCGGGCTGGGGCGGATCGTCTCCGCGCTCGCTCCGGCCGCGTCGCGCTGAGCGCCGCCGCTCAGGCCCGGCGGAGCGCCGCCTCGTCCTCGAGGAACCGCGGACGGCACGCGACGATCCCGCTGACCAGCAGCACCGCCACTCCGGCGAACAGCAGCGCGTACGCGCCGCTCCAGTCCCCCTGCGCCTCGTAGAGCACGCCGATCAGCAGCGGACCGAGGCAGGCGAGCCCGTAGCCGAGCCCCTGCGTGGCGCCGGAGAGGGTCGAGGAGCCGGTGGTCGTCCGCGTCCGCGCGTTCACGAGCGTCAGCGTCATCGGGAACGTGCTGACGCCGAGCCCGAGGCAGACCACCCACGCCACGGCTCCCTCCAGCGGAGCGACGACGAGGCCGGCGTATCCGACGGCGAGCAGCGCGCAGCACACCACCACGACCACGACCGGGTTGCGCATCCCCAGCGTCAGCGGCGGCACCACGAAGGCGGCGGCGAGGCCGAACACCGAGAACAGCGCCAGCAGCGCACCGCCCTGCGCCGGATCCGCGCCCGCGTCGACGAGGATCGTCGGCAGCCAGGTGATGATCCCGTAGGTGTGCAGACCGGTCATCCCGAGCATCAGCACCATCGCCCAGAGCAGCGGCGTGCGCCAGGCCCCGTCCACGCGGCCGCCGGCGGCGGCCGGAGCCGCCCCGCCTCCTCCGCGGGCCGCGAGCGCCGCCCAGAGCAGGCAGGCCGCGGCCGTCATCACGGCCCAGATCCCGATCGCCCAGCGCCACCCCGCCGTCGAGGCCAGCGGCACCGCGACCAGCGGAGCGACGAACTGGCCCACCTGCAGCAGCGCCAGGTAGAGCGAGCTGACCGTCTTGATCCGCTCGGCGAAGTACCGCTTCACGATCGGCACGATGAGCACGTTCGTGGTGCCCACGCCCGCGAAGGCGACGACGGTCGAGAGCACCAGAGCGACCGGGCTCGGGCTCAGCGCGCGGAGGGCGATGCCCAGCGTGGTCACCAGCGTCGCGATCGCGAGCGTGCGCTCCAGGCCGATCCGGCGCGAGACGGCCGCGGCGACGAAGCCGAAGACGGCGAAGGAGGCGGTGACGATCGTCCCCAGCGCCCCGTAGAGCGAGGGCCCGAAGCCGAGATCGGTGCCGATCGTGTCGAGCAGCGGGCTGAAGCCGGTGACGGCGGTGCGGAGGTTCAGCGCGGTGATCGCGATGGCGGCGAGGGCCAGGAGGGCGGTGGCGCGGAGCGTCGGTGCTGCGGTCATGGAGTCCCCGAGAGATAGGATGATGGGATGAATCCTGGCGAGTCTAGCCCCGCGGCGCCGTTCCAGCGCGAGAGCGTGATCGACCACGTCACGGCGCTGTTCCACGAGGAGATCCGCTCCGGCCGCTGGGCCGTCGGCGAGCGGATCCCGGTGGAGGCCGAGCTCGCCCGCTGGACCGGCGCCGGACGCAACTCCGTCCGCGAGGCCGTCCAGGCCCTCGTGCAGGCGGGCCTCGTGCGGCGGGAGCAGGGGCGCGGCACGTTCGTCACCGCGCGCTCGCAGCTCGCCGAGTCGCTGCGCCGCCGCATCCCGAGCGCCGCCCGCCGGGAGGGCCTCGAGCTGCGGTTCGCGATCGACGGGGCGACGGCCGCGCTGGCGGCCGAGCGCCGCACCGGGGAGGACGTCGCCGCCCTCCGCTCCCTGCTGGCCCGCCGGGCCCGCTCGTGGGAGGCGCCGGAGCTCGCCGAGCGGATCGCCGCCGACACCGCGCTGCACCGGGCCGTCGTCGTCGCGACCCACAACGACCTGTTCGTCGAGCTCTACGACGGCCTCACCGGCATGTTCGAGTCGGTGCTGGAGGAGGACGTCGTCGGCGAGGAGGACGTGCACGCCCGCCAGCACGCCGAGCTGGTCGAGGCGATCGCCGCGGGCGACGCCAAGGGGGCGCGGCGCCGGATCGAGGAGCTGCTCGCGCCGCTGCTGGCCGAGGCGCAGCACGGCGACGGCTGAGGGGGATCCTCTGCGGCGGGCGGCGGGCGGCACGCGCTCACGGCCGGCGTCGTGCCGCCCGGCGAGCGGGATCATCCGAGTGGGATCAGCCCCGCGGACGCCGGGTCGACCAGAGCGCCCACGCCACCAGCAGCGGCTGGAACGCGAGGCGCACGGCGCGCTTGCGGTCGGTGTCGAGGCCGAAGGCGCTCGTCCGCGTCACCCACTGCGAGACGTTGCCCGGGAAGATCGCGGTGAAGAAGGCGGCGGCCGCGGCTCCGACCAGCGGCGCCCGTCGGCGCGCGAGCACCAGCGAGGCGCCCAGCCCGATCTCGACCACGCCCGAGGCGAGCACGACCGCGTCCTTGTCCAGCGGCACCCACTCGGGCACCTGCGCCTGGAACTCCTCCCGCTTGCGGGTGAGGTGGCTCACCCCCGCGAAGAGGAGGGCGGAGCCGAGGAGCACCTTGGCGCCGGTGCGGAGGAGGGAGGGGGAGGAGGATGTCATGCGCTCCATCGTTCCCGATGCGGGCCGCCGCCGCCGCCGTGGCGCGGCCAGTGCGCACGAACGTGCCGGTGTCGGAGGCGGCGCCTAGTCTGATCGCGTGACTGACCGCATCCTCGTCCTCACCACCGGTGGCACCGTCGACAAGGAGTACTCGCTCGCGGGCGAGCTCGAGATCGGCGCCCCGATGGTGCCGCGCCTGCTCGCCCCGGTGCTCACCACGCTCGAGTTCCGCGTCGAGGAGGTCCTCGCCAAGGACAGCCTCGAGCTCGACGACGCCGATCGGGCCCTCATCCGCGAGCGGGTGCTCGCCGCCGAGGAGGACCGGATCGTCCTCACCCACGGCACCGACACGATGACCGCGACGGCCGAGGCCCTCGGCGTCGTCCGCGATCGGGTGGTCGTCCTCACCGGCGCGATGCAGCCCGCACGGATGCTCGACAGCGACGCCGCGTTCAACCTCGGCACCGCGGTGGCCGCCGTGCAGCTGCTGCCGCCGGGCGTCTACCTCGCGATGAGCGGGCGGGTGCTGCCCGCCGGCTCCGTGGTGAAGGACCGGTCGATCGGGGTGTTCCTCCCGGCCTGAGCCGGACCAGGATCGAGGGGCGCCCGCGGACGGGCTCCCGGCCGGACCGGCGTCAGGCCTCGGCGAGCTCCGCGGTGCAGGCCGCGCAGAGCCCGAAGACGTCCACGACGTGGTGCGCGTCCGTGAATCCGTTCTGCGACGCGACCGAGCGCGCCCACTCCTCGACCTCGTCGGCCGCGATCTCGACCGTCAGCCCGCAGCGGCGGCAGATCAGGTGGTGGTGGTGCGTCCCCGGCGTGCAGGCGCGGTAGAGGCTCTCGCCCTCGGGCGACTGCAGCGAGTCGGCCTCGCCCTCCACGGCCAGGTCCGAGAGCGCGCGGTAGACCGTCGCGAGCCCGATCGGCGAGCCGGAGGCGTGCAGCGCACTGTGCAGGCCCTGGGCGCTGACGAAGTCCTCGCGACGCCCGAGAGCCTCGCGCACCGCCTCGCGCTGCCACGTGTTGCGCTTGACCACTGGACCACCTCCATTCCGCACGACCCGGGCCACGCTACCGCCCCCCGCCGACGGCGAGCCGGGAGCGCCGGACGCCCTTGCGGCCGATGATCCGGCAGACCGCGTAGATCGCGAACGAGATCGTCGTCACGTAGGGGCTGATCGGGATCGATCCGCCCAGCGCGAGCAGGATGCCGCCCACCAGCGCGCCGACGGCGAAGAGCACGCTCAGCAGCGGCACGATCACCGGCGAGGCGGACAGGCGCAGCGCCGCGGCCGCCGGCGTCACCAGGATCGCGAGCACGAGCAGCGAGCCGACGATCTGCACCGAGACGGCGACCGCGAGGCCGAGCAGGAGCATGAACGCGATCGAGAGCGCCCGGGTGGGGATGCCGCGCGCGGCCGCCACGTCGGCGTCGACGCTCGCGAAGGTGAGGGGGCGCCAGATCAGCGCGAGACCGACGAGGACGACCACCGAGATGCCGATCAGCCACCCGAGCTGCGGGTCGTCGACCGCGACGATCTGACCCGTGAGCAGGCCGAACTTGTTCGCGCTGCGGCCCGGGTAGAGGGCCAGGCAGAGGATGCCGATGCCGAGTCCGAACGGCATCAGCACCGCGATGATCGAGTTGCGGTCGCGGGCGCGCGAGCCGAGCACGCCGATCAGGACCGCCGCGATCAGCGAGCCGACGATCGATCCCTCGACGACGCCGACGCCCAGCAGCAGTCCCGCGGAGGCCCCCGCGAACGAGAGCTCGCTGATGCCGTGGACCGCGAAGGCCATGTCGCGCGACATCACGAAGACGCCGATGAGCCCGCCGACCACTCCGAGGACCGCGCCGGCGATCACCGAGTTCATCAGGAGCGACAGCAGCGCTCCGTAGTCCGAGAAGTCGAAGATCTGTGACCAGACGTCCGTCACGACTGCCCCTCCTCGTGCTCGTGCACGTGCGAGTGGTCGGGGGCGCCGACCACGATGACCCGGCCCCGGGCGCGGATCACGTCGACGGGTGCGTCGTAGAGCTCGCTGAGCACCTCCGAGCGCAGGACCTCGTCGGGGGTGCCGATCCGGAACCGGCCGCCGGCGAGGTAGAGCACGCGGTCCACCATGCCGAGCACCGGATTCACGTCGTGCGTGACGAAGAGGACGCCGAGGTTCCGCTCGCGGCGGTGCCGGTCGATCAGCTCGCTGACCGCTCGCTGGTGGGCGAGGTCGAGCGCGATCAGCGGCTCGTCGCAGAGCAGGAGCGCCGGGTCGCCCGCGAGCGCCTGGCCGACGCGGACGCGCTGCTGCTCGCCGCCGGACAGGCTGCCGATGGGGGCGTCGGCGAAGGCGGTGGCGCCGACGGCCTCGAGCAGCGCGTCGACGGCCGCGCGCCGGGAACGGGAGGGCAGGGGCAGGCCGAACCGGTGGCCGTCGATCCCGAGCCCGAGCAGATCGCGCGCGCGCAGCGGCGTGCCCTCGTCGGCGAGCTTCTGCTGCGGGATGTAGCCGATGCGCCGGTTGCCGCGGTGCACGGGCTCGCCGAGCACCTGCAGCTCCCCCGCGCTCAGCTGCTGCTGGCCGAGCACCGCGCGCAGGAGGCTCGTCTTGCCGGAGCCGTTCGCGCCGAGCACCGCGACGAACTCGCCGGCGCGCACGTCGAGGTCGACGCCGCTCCACAGCTCGCGGTCGCCGAAGCGGAGGCCGGCGCCGCGCAGCCGCAGCACGGACGCCGAAGGGCCCGCCTCCGGGGAGACGGGCCTGGTCGGGGAGTCGTGCCTCACTGGGAGAGGGCTCCCTCGATCGCGTCGAGGTTGGCGGTCATCCAGCCGGTGTAGTCATCGCCCTCGGGCAGCGTCTCGGTGACGGGGACGGCCGGGATCCCGGCGGCCTTCGCGGCGTCGAGCACCGCGTCCGTCTGCGCCCCCTCGGTCTGCTCGTTGTAGATCAGCGCGTCCACGGCCTCGCCGGAGAACAGCGCCAGCGTCTCCTGGAGCGTGGTCGCGGGGACGTCGGTGCCCTCCTCGACCGCCTCGCTGAAGGCCTCGGGGGTCGCGTCGGTCAGGCCGAGCGCGTCGGTCATGTACAGCGGGACGGGCTCGGTGATCGCGATGGAGCGGCCGGAGAGCGTGCCCTTCAGCTCGCTCTCACGGGCGATCAGGGCGTCGAGCCCCTCGTCGAGCGTGGCGAGATTGGCGGAGTAGGCGGAGGCGTTGTCGGGGTCGAGCGCGGCGAGCTCGTCGCCGATCCGCCCCGCGACCTCCTTCATCACCGAGAGGTCGTACCAGACGTGCTCGTTGAACTCCGCGTGCTCGTGCCCGCCCTCCGACTCCTCCTCCTCCGCGTGGTCGTGGACGTCCTCCAGGCCGGCGATCACGGTGGCCGTGATGACGGGGGCCTCGGTGCCGGCCGCGCTGATCATGGTGTCGAGGAAGTGGTCGTAGCCGCCGCCGTTCTCGATCACGAGGGTCGCGCCGGACACGGCGAGCTGGTCGCGGGCGGTGGCCTCGTACTCGTGCGGGTCCTTGTCCGGGCTGTCGATGATGCTGGTCACCTCGACCAGGTCGCCGCCGATGCTCGAGACGAGGTCGCCGTAGACGTTCGTCGACGCGACGACCTTCACGGGCCCGCCCGCGGCGGCGGCGGAGGAGCTGTCGGAGGCGCTGCCCGCTCCGGAGCAGCCGCTCAGGGCGAGCGCGGTGCCGCCGAGGAGGGCGGTGAGGGCGAGGAGGCGGATCTTCACGGTGAGCCGATCTGGGTCAGGGGCCGGGCGGGTGCCCCCACGCTAACGGCTATTGATAACGATTGTCAAAATCGTGCGAAGGCGCCCGCCGGTCATCCGCGGACACACGCCGACACGGGGCGACACGCGCCTCGCTCCGGCCCCCTCGCCCCTGGCACAGTCGCTGCACACCGCCCCCGACGAGACGAGGACACCGTGACCATCACCGCACCCACGACCACCGGCGCCGACGCCGCGACGACGATCGGCGCCGCCGCCGAGCACTGGTCGGCCGCCCCCCGGCCCGACTCCCCCGACGCCTGGCTCGTCCGCGCCGAGGAGGTCGCCGCCGTGCTCGCGACCGACGCCCTCGAGCGCGACCGCGCCGGCGCCGCCCCCTTCGCCGAGGTCGCCCTGCTCAAGGCGGCCGGCCTCGTCACGCTGCTCGGGCCCGCCGAGCACGGCGGCGGCGCCCAGGAGTGGACCACCGCCCTCCGCGTCGTCCGCACCGTCGCGCGCGGCGACGGCTCGATCGGCCAGCTGCTCGGCTACCACTACCTCTGGGCCTGGGCGGCCCGCCTCGTGGGGACCCCTGAGCAGATCATCGCGGTCGAGCAGCTCGCGACCGAGGGGGACCTCCTCTACGGAGGCGCGGTGAACCCGCGCGACTCCGACCTCACCGTGCGGGAGGAGGGCGACGAGTTGGTCTTCACCGGCCGCAAGTCGTTCTCGACCGGCGGCGTGGTCAGCGACCTGACCGTGCTCGAGGGGGTGCTCGAGGGGACGGACACCCACCTCTTCGCGATCGTGCCCACCGATCAGGAGGGGATCGTCTTCGGCCGCGACTGGGACAGCCTCGGCCAGCGCCTCACCGAGTCCGGCTCCGTCGAGATCCGCGGCGTCCGCGTGCCGTGGGCGGCGGCGGCCGGCTTCGTCGACAAGGTCTACCGTCCGCTCGTCTACAACACCCTCAACGTGCCCGTCATCCAGCAGGTCTTCGCCGAGTTCTACCTCGGCATCGCGCAGGGAGCGCTCGAGCGCGCGGCGCAGTACACCCGCGAGCGCACCCGGGCCTGGCCGTACGGCGGCGACGACAAGGAGCGCGCCGGCGACGAGTGGTACGTGCTCGAGGGATACGGCGACCTGCAGTCCCGGCTCTGGGCCGACGAGGCGCTGATCGACGCGACGGGGGCCGCGCTCTCGGCCGCGCTGCACGCTCCGCGCGAGGAGCTGACGCCTCGGCGCCGCGGCGAGATCGCCGTGCGGATCGCCGCGGCCAAGGCGCGGATCGTGGAGGACGGCCTCGCGACGGCGACCCGCGTCTTCGAGCTGACCGGCGCCCGCGCCTCCGCGAGCTCGGTCGGACTCGACCTCTACTGGCGGAACCTCCGCACCCACTCCCTGCACGATCCGCTGCCCTACAAGCGCCGCGAGGTCGGCGTCTTCGCCCTGCTCGACACCGTCCCCGAGCCCAGCTGGTACACCTGATCGGCCGCGGGGCGCGTCCTGCTCCGGCGACGCGCCCCGCCCGCACGCCGCCCCGGCGTCGATCCGCGACAGGCCGGAGCGGAGCCCCGGGGTAGCGTGAGGGCCGAGCGGAGGGAGGACCGTGGCCGTCACGCTGCACGACGTCGCCCGCGCCGCCGACGTCTCGATCAAGACCGTCTCGAACGTGATCAACGACTATCCGCACGTGCGCCCGGCCACCCGCTCCCGGGTGCAGGCGGCCATC
Organism: Rathayibacter sp. AY1C5; assembly: GCF_002931705.1. NCBI lineage: Bacteria > Bacillati > Actinomycetota > Actinomycetes > Micrococcales > Microbacteriaceae > Rathayibacter > Rathayibacter sp. AY1C5. The sequence continues at coordinate 5,967 of NZ_PSWD01000020.1, read as the reverse complement.
GCGCAGCTGGGCTACCGCCCCAACCTGTCCGCGCGGAGCCTGCGCCGCGGCCGCACCGGCGTGATCGGCCTCGCCCTGCCGGAGCTGAGCCTCCCCTACTTCGCCGAGCTCGCCGACAGCGTGATGCGCGCCGCCGACGAGCGCGGCCTGACGGTGCTGATCGAGCAGACCGGCGGCGACCCCGAGCGCGAGCGGAGCGTCCTGGCGAGCGAGCGCCGGCAGCTCACCGACGGCCTGCTCTTCAGCCCGCTGGGCCTCGCCGACGAGGACGCACTCGCGGTCGGCTTCCCCCTGGTGCTGCTCGGCGAGCGGATCTTCACCGGGCTGGTCGACCACGTCACCATGCAGAACACGGCGGCGGCGCACGCGGCCACCGCGCACCTGCTCGCCTCCGGAAGGCGCCGGATCGTGGTGCTCGGGACGCACCCCGACGCCGCGGTCAGCTCGGCGTCGCTCCGCCTCGAGGGCTACCGCGCCGCGCTCGCCGAGGCCGGCATCGCCTACGACGAGCGGATGATCGGCGTCTCGGGCCCGTGGCGGCGCTCCGGCGGCGCCGAGGCGATGCGCCGCGTGCTCGCCTCCGGGCTCGACTTCGACGCCGTGTTCGCACTCAACGACACCCTCGCGCTCGGCGCGGTCCGCGCGCTCCAGGAGGCGGGGGTCCGCGTGCCCGAGGAGGTGGCGGTGATCGGCTTCGACGACATCGACGAGGCGGGCTACTCCTCCCCCAGCCTCTCCAGCGTGGACTCGGGGCGCGACGAGATCGCGCGCACTGCGGTCGAGGTGCTGCAGGCCCGGATCGAGGGCACCCGCACCGGCCCCGGGACGCTCCACGAGGCGGCGTTCACCGTGGTCGCCCGGGAGTCGACCGCGGGCCGGCCGATCGCGGAGGACCCGCCGGTCGGCCGGGCGTCGGCCGGGGCCTAGGCGCAGGTCCCGCTGCCGCAGATCTCGCGGCGGATCCACGCTCCCGCGTCCGCGACGGCCAGCTCGCCGCGGCGGAGGAGCCGGCTCCACTCCACGGCCCGCGTCGTCAGCCGGTCGTCGGCCGAGCCGCGGACGTCGCCGCCGACGGTCCGGAGGAACAGGTGCGCGAGCGGGCCGCCGAGGTACAGCGTGGCGCCCGCGACGCCGGCGAAGTGGCGGGCCTGGCCGCGGGTGCCGTCGTCGTAGGGGCGGCGGAAGCCCTTCCCCCGGACCCGGTTGCGGCCGCCGTGCGCCAGGTCGAGGGCGCCGAGCGGGGCGCTGCGGATGCCGGCGACGTCCTTCGCGACGGCCGCAAGGAACGCGCGCGGGCGGGGATGCGACGCCGCGAGGGCGTCGGCGCGGTCGGCGAGCTCGGAGCAGGCGTCGGTGACGGCATCGGAGGAGGGCACCCGCCCAGTCGAGCACAGGTGCGCTGAGCGGCGGCGGGGAGGGTCGATGCGGGAGGAGGTCGGCCGACCTCGGCAGCGGCACGCAGCGAGGCGGGTGAGCCCCGTGCCGCTCTTGACAGCAGCGGAGGCGGGGCGGACCATCGTGTACAACGTTAGAAAGACCGCTCGCCGCCGAGCCCGCTGCGGGAGCCCGAAGCCCGAAAGGCCCTCATGACCGACGCCCCCGCCGCCACCGCGCGCATCAGCCTCGACCCCGCCGCGGTCGTCGCCCCCGTCACTCCGCGCCTCTTCGGCTCGTTCGTCGAGCACCTCGGCCGCTGCGTGTACGACGGCATCTACGAGCCCGGCCACCCCGCCTCGAACGAGGACGGGTTCCGCCTCGACGTGGTCGAGCTGGTCAAGGAGCTGGGCACCACGACGATCCGCTACCCCGGCGGCAACTTCGTCTCGGGCTACCGCTGGGAGGACGGCGTCGGCCCGCGCTCCGAGCGCCCCCGCCGCCGCGACCTGGCCTGGCACTCGCTCGAGACCAACGAGGTCGGGCTGGACGACTTCGCGAAGTGGGCGGAGCTGACCGGCAGCGAGATCATGTACGCCGTCAACCTCGGCACCCGCGGCGTCCTCGAGGCGCTCGACGTCCTCGAGTACGCCAACGGACCGGCCGGCACCGCTCTCGCCGACCAGCGCATCGCCAACGGCGGGACCGAGCCCTACGACATCCGCATGTGGTGCCTCGGGAACGAGATGGACGGCCCCTGGCAGGTCGGCCACATGAGCGCCGACGACTACGGCAAGCTCGCCTCCCGCACCGCCAAGGCCCTCAAGATCGCCGACCCCTCGCTCGAGCTGGTCGTCTGCGGCTCGTCGAGCTCGTCGATGCCGACCTTCGGCGAGTGGGAGCGCGTGGTCCTCGAGCACGCGTACGACGACGTCGAGTACGTCTCGTGCCACGCCTACTACCAGGAGTACGACGGCGACCTCGGCTCCTTCCTCGCCTCCTCCCTCGACATGGAGTACTTCATCGCCACCGTCGCGGCGACCGTGGACCACGTGAAGTTCAAGCTCAAGAAGACGAAGGACATCAAGCTCTCCTTCGACGAGTGGAACGTCTGGTACCTCGAGGAGTGGCAGGCCAAGGAGAAGGCCGACGCCGAGGGCGACCAGAGCACCCGCGAGTGGGCCTACGCCCCGCGCCTGCTCGAGGACGTCTACTCCGTCGCCGACGCCGTCGTCCTCGGCAACCTGATGATCACGCTGCTGAAGAACTCCGACCGGGTCACCTCCGCCTCCCTCGCGCAGCTCGTCAACGTGATCGCGCCGATCATGACCGAGCCGGGCGGAGCCGCGTGGCGCCAGACCACGTTCTTCCCGTTCTCGACCACCGCGCGCCTGGCCTCCGGCTCGGTGCTGCGCCCCCGGATCGACGCGGGGACCTACTCGACCGCCCGTCATGGCGACGCTCCGCTCATCGACTCCGTCGCCACCGTCGACGAGGGCCGCGCGGCCGTCTTCCTGGTGAACCGGTCGCAGACGGAGCCGATCGAGGTCACCGTCGACGTCAGCGGCCTCGGAGTCTCGAGCATCGCGGAGGCGGTGGCCCTGTTCGACGAGGACCCCTACGCGAAGAACACCCGCGACGACCAGGACCGCGTGCGCCTGCGCGAGGCCCCGGCGACGCTCGAGGACGGCGTGCTGACGCTGACCCTCCCGCCCGTCTCGTGGACGGCGGTCGCGCTCATGGCATAGCGGCGTCCGACCCGCGGGACCGCGTCCGGCTTCCCGGAGCCGCGCGGACCCGCGGGCCCCGTCGGGAACCGTCCCGGCTCAGGCCGCGGGCCGCAGCGGGGAGGAGGCGCTCGAGCTGGTCCGCGAGGTCGTCCGCCACCCCCACCAGTACGTGGCGGGGATCGGGCTCGACAACCTCGAGACGGCGGGTCCGCCCGAGCGCTTCGCCGACGCCTACCGCCTCGCCGGGGAGGCCGGCCTGGGCGGACCGCCCACTCCTCCGAGCACGCCCCGACCGCGGCCAACACGACGACCTGCCTCGATCTGCTGGGCTGCGACCGGATCGACCACGGCTACTTCGTCCTCGAGGACCCCGCCGTCGTCGAGCGCGTCCGCGAGCAGGGCGTCGTGTTCACCGTCGCCTCGACGACCTCGCGCCGCTCCTGGCGGCCCTGGCGGCGCGCGTCCATCCGGGCGATGCTCGACGCGGGACTGCGGGTCGTGCCCTGCTCCGACGATCCCGGGGTGTTCCCGACCACGCTCGCCGACGAGTACCGCCTCGCCGCCGGCCCGATCGGCGCGACAGCCGCTCAGCTGCGCGCGATGGCGCTCACTGGAGCGGAGGCCTCCTGGCTGCCCGCCGACGAGAAGGAGAGTCTGCGCGCGTCGTTCGCCGCGGAGCTGGACGCGCTGGACGCGGAGTTCGGGCTCGTCTGAGGCCCGGAACGCGACGGGCTCCCCGCCCTGACAGAGTGGACGGATGAGCCCCCTCCCCGATCCCCTGGCCTTCGACCTCGAGGCGCTGCGCCGGGAGGTGCTGCCGGACGACGGGGGCGAGGTCGACGACAGCATCCCCGCGCTCAAGGACGCCGACCCGGGTCTCTGCGCGATCGCGCTCGTCCTGCCCGACGGGTCCGTCCGCGCGAGCGCCGACGCGGAGGCGCGGTTCAGCATCCAGTCGGCCGTGAAGCCGTTCCTGTTCGCGCTCGCGCTCCTCGACACCGGCGGCGACGCGCTCGACCGCGTCGGCATCGAGCCCACCGGCGAGGCCTTCGACGCCCTCAAGCTCGAGAGCGGCACCGGGCGTCCGCCGAACCCGATGGTCAACGCGGGAGCGCTGCTGACCGCCGCCCTGGTCGACGGGGGCGACGCCGACGGCCGGAGCGAGCGGATCCTCCGCGGCCTCTCCGCCTTCGCCGGCCGCCCGCTCTCCGTCGACGAGAGCGTCGCCGCCGACGAGCACCTCCTCGGCGACCGGAACCACGCCCTCGCGCACCTGATGCGCGCGGAGGGCACCCTGCACCGCAGCGCCGACGACGCCGTCTCCGCGTACGCCCGGGCGTGCGCCGTGCTGGTCGACGTCCGCGACCTGGCCGCGATGGGCGCGACCCTCGCGTTCGGCGGCGTGCACCCGGGGACCGGCGAGCGGGTCGTGCCGGCGTCGGTCGCGCGCGACGTGGTCGCGGTCATGGCGACGTGCGGTGTCTACGACGGCTCGGGCCGCTGGATGCGCGCGGTCGGCGTCCCCGCCAAGTCGAGCGTCTCGGGCGCCCTCGTCCTCTCCGCTCCCGGCCGCCTCGGCGCCGCCGTCGTCAGCCCGCCGCTGGACCCCCAGGGCACCAGCGTCCGCGGCGCCCGCGTCGCCGCCCGCCTGAGCGACGCCCTCGCCCTGCACTCCTTCGCCGTCTCCCCCCGCTGACCGCTGCCGTTCCCCCGCTCTCCCCGCTCCACGAAACGCCCCCACCTCGTACAGCCGACCGCGGAGCCGATGACGACGAAGGAGGAATCCGCCCGATCGAGCACCGCCGAGCTCACCGCCGAATCGCGTTCCAGCGATTCGCCGTAGCGGTACGCTCCCCGCTCCACGACACGCCCCCACCTCGTACAGCCGACCGCGGAGCGGATGACGACGAAGGAGGAATCCGCTCAGTCGAGCAGCAGCGCCGGTTCCTCCAGCACGCTGGCGACGTCGGCGACGAAGCGGCTGACGACGTCGCCGTCGACGACGCGGTGGTCGAAGGAGCCGCCGACCGTGGTGACGAAGCGGGGGCGGACCTCGCCGTCGACGACCCAGGGCTTCTGCTTGATCGTGCCGAGGGCGATGATCGCGACTTCGCCGGGGTTGAGGATCGGGGTGCCCGTGTCCATCCCGAAGACGCCGATGTTGGTGATGGTGATGGTGCCGTTCTGCATGTCGGCGGCGGTGGTCTTGCCGTCGCGGGCGTCGAGGGTGAGCTTCTCGAGGGCCTGGGCCAGTTCGAGGAGGCTCATCGACTGGGCGTCCTTGACGTTGGGGACGAGCAGTCCGCGCGGGGTGGCCGCGGCGATGCCGAGGTTGACGTAGTGGCGGACGACGATCTCGGTGTCGGTCCAGGCGGAGTTGACGGTGGGGTTGCGGCGGACGGCCCAGATGATGGCCTTGGCCATGATGAGCAGCGGCGAGACCTTGACGCCGGCGAAGTCGGGCGAGTTCTTGAGGCGCTTGACGAACTCCATGGTGCGGGTCGCGTCGACGTCGACGAAGACGCTGACGTGGGGCGCGGTGAACGCGCTCGTCGACATCGCGGCGGCGATCGCCTTGCGGACGCCGCGCACGGGGATGCGCTCCTCGCGGTCGTCGCCCCAGGCGGGGGTCTGGATGTTGCGGAAGACGCTGGCCTGGGAGGCGTGGCGGATGACGTCGTCGCGGGTGACCTCGCCGGCGAGGCCGGTGGCCTGCACCTCGAGGAGGTCGACGTCGAGGTCCTTCGCGAGCTTGCGGATCGGCGGCTTCGCGATGACGGGGAGCGCGGCGGCGGCCGGCACGGAGGCGGGCCGGACCGGGGCCGTCGGGCGGGCGGCGGGCGCGGCGGCCCCGGTCCGGCCC